>DATFBJ010000239.1:0-6568 GCA_035253885.1 Nitrososphaeraceae archaeon | reverse complement strand
ATAAATCTGGATTTATACTATAGTCATCTCCAGTATAATCTACACTATGGTAAATGAGAATAGGAATTGCTCCAATTGTATTTTCAGTATTATATTTGGTTTGGCTCTCTACTATGTCTATAAACTGTCCATACATTTCTTTATCAGAATATCCACCTGAATTTTTATATGCTTCATGACTTAGACCAGTTATTGTATATTTAAGATATTCATTTTCATTATTTTTAGTTGAATAATGACATTTGTTTTCGTATTTGTTATTATAATCCCTAAAACTTTCATCTTGTTCATCTCTACATTCAAATAGCATAAGTGGTTCAGAGGCAGTTCGAGCAATATAGTAATTGTCAGCAACAGTTTTTAGTATTTTTTTGTCATCATCACCATCATTATATGGAAATGAGAAACTAATTACATCAAATCCATTCTCTTGTAAACATCTTTTGGATTCAATAATTTCATATTCCATTTTTTCATCAGATAGTTTGCTCAATTTTTTATGATTCATGGAATGAGAACCAATTTCATGTCCTTCTTCTTCAAGCGTTTGGATATTGTTCCAATTCATTCTATTTTCTTTATCTACATTATTACAAATTATGTAGAATGTTGCTTTAAAATTGTATTTGTCTAGAATTGGTTTTGCATAAGTATTCTGGCTTAACATTCCATCATCAAATGTTATAATTGCTGCTTTAATTGGTTCAGTCAAAGAATAAGAAATCAAAACAGGAAAAGAAAATAATAGTATTATTATTATTAAAAATGAGAATACTGCTAAATCACACAATGAAAATTTCAAAAGTATAGGATATTTGGATATCTTTAAATAATTATCTAAAGTTATGATATAATTTAATATTATATATTCTTGAATAAAAATATCCTATCCGATTTGCCATTATAATTTACTCTAGACTTATTAGTGAATCCATAAAAAGAGGTGTATCAACTGATTTTGACAGGATTTTGTAGTTCAAAAAAGATAATTGATAACTTCAATTTCTTTTTATCTTTCTTTAGACATAATAACAAGTTTTTTCTTTCATATTTTGATCTGCTTCTAGACAAAATTTATATTAAGAGAACTTAAGAAAATATAATGTTCTTTTTTTACAATTCCTGGTGTTCATACAGTCTTATTTATTGAATAATAGACCTTCAACTATAGTCGATACAAGTCTTTGAGCTATCAAACCATCTGAATCAAGATTGGGATTGAATATAGTAATATCCATTCCAACACTGCGACCTGAAGCAACTATGATTTTCAAAAGCTCGCTAAGCTCATAGAAACTTAAACCACCATTTAGACGATAATCTACTGCTGGCATGATAGAGTCATCCAATACATCAGCATCGATATGGATCCAAAATCCACGAAGTTCATTATTCAAAAGCTTCTTGACAGCCTCTGATCCAGCAGTCGTTATTCCTCGTTGTTTAACGTATGGAAGATCAAATGAATGAATATTGGTATTTTGAACGTCTTGACTTCCAAAACTTGCAGCTTGATCGCTATCGCGATATCCAAATAGAATTATGTCTTCATCACGGACAAGTGGTTTAAGTCTATCTATATTAGTCAAAATGTCCGGACCTCGACCAGATACAATTGCAAGATCCATATCGGCAACCTCTCCAGTTAAAGAAGCTTCTGGCTGATAAAAATCAGCATGGCCATCTATAAAGAATAATCCATACCTTCCCAAACGTCTTAAAGCTAGAAGATTTCCAATCAGGA
Source organism: Nitrososphaeraceae archaeon (assembly GCA_035253885.1). Classification (GTDB taxonomy): domain Archaea; phylum Thermoproteota; class Nitrososphaeria; order Nitrososphaerales; family Nitrososphaeraceae; genus TH1177. Next base: position 4,824 of record DATFBJ010000239.1, on the reverse strand, counting down.
TGCTACAGTCACCTCCTAGTATAATTGGGTATCGTCTGCTACGAATAACAGCAGACACTTGGTTTGCAAGTTTTAGTGAAAATGTTTTGATAGAGTTAGGATTTAGTAAAAGTGTTACTTGGTCCCGATCTGAATTATAAGGCAAAGGAGAAACTCTCCCTGCGTAATCAGCATTTAATCTTTCAATCAAGCCTGCTGCCTTCAGTGCATCAGGTAGAAGTTCTACTCCTGTTGGTCGTAATCCTAGAATTGAAGGAGCATCTATAATTGTAAATTGTGGCGGCAAAGTTATCTATCTAAGAACAATTCAGGAGTTTATATAATTATAGTTAGTTCCTAATACAATAGCGAGATCAGACAAACAGCATATACTTTTGTTTCATCTATCGCTAGTCTTTGTTACGAGAATCCTTCACTAATTTTATTTAATCTACTATAGGTGATCAATTGTTTTTCTATACTTTCTAAAATATTATATAAATTATCTTAATTCAAAGTTATTATCATCATAAAACAGATAATTTGATTGTTAAGGTGGTAATGTGTTCTTGTTGAATATTTTGCCAATTTCAGAAGATGCTTTTCTAAATTCTTCTCCTAAAAGTCTGAATCTCTCGATAGGTAACAAGTAGCCAAGTTTTTACATTCTATTAAAAAAACAAGAATATACTTTTCATTTTAATCTTTTTCGAAACTGCAAAAAATCTTTTTTTAAATATTCAAATATATCTGATTAATAATAATAATAATAATTGAGATATCAATTACTTGTAAAACTAATACAAAATTAGATCAATAAATAAATTTTAATATGACAATTTGGATAAATGCCCAGAAATAGAAATTGGTGAAATGTTCCTTTTGTAGGCACAATTTACTATTTATTGATAAAGTAGAATGTAATACGGGTCAACAAATGATACTCTATAAATGCAAAGATTGTAAAATCAAGTATAAAGAATATCATCTTCATTATAAATTCTATCCTAATGTGAAACAAAATTGAATACACTGGCTAAAGGTCTTTATCAAATAATTATAGATAGATAACTAATACGGGAAAGAGGAAGTATATTGCAACAATGTTATAATAAAATAAGCACGCTTTATTATTTATTTTGAGAAATATACAAAGGATATGGAAATAAATTTTGGTTAAAAATGTCTTAAAAGTGAACATATGTTTTATATTCTATAAAAATCAAAGTATAAACATTGAAATCTTGTATTCTATGCGATAAAGTTATAAAAAAAGATAAGATTATAAAAAATTCAAATTATAAATTTATTTTTGATAAAGAAAATTGTTTCCTTCTTTTCAAAAGATTAGCTAGTGTTTATGGAGGAGAGTTTGAACTATGCTTTAAATTCTAAAAAAGTTTCCAAAATTAATTAATCCAATAAACTTGTAGAGAATTGAAAATAACATCTATATTTTCTATATTAAATAATTAAAAAATGAATTTCTTTTATTGGACATACATCAAAGGAGAAATAGTTTTTTAGCTTTATTTGTAGGAGAACAAATTTTTACTAATTAATCACGTAAATTATAATTAGATCTTATAATTTAAGATCATATCTAAATACTCTTATCTTTTTTCTGTTCCAAAAATATTTTCAGCATATGATAATTATCGACTATATTACATGTTAGAAACAGATTATTTGTTAGGTATAATATAATTATAAATCTCAACTTGTCAACAGTCTATACAATTAGAATTACCAAATATCCTAAATACTACAAATGCGATATAATTATATCATTATACCCAATTGTGTATGATAATAGGATGGAAGGGGAGCATCTGAGCCATATCTTTTCCATCTTATTGGATAATAACATCAATATTTCTCTTCTATATTTTTCGGCGCCTAAAAATTAGATTATAAAAGTAGATGATTAATAGATAATTGCAAACGGAGGATAGTCCAACTGTTTTTTACACAATTTTGTAGTTCAAAAGTATTCATATAAGAAAATCAAAGGCTACAAATTATTAACCAATCGATAAGAGAGAAAAGTAAAATGATACATTGGCTCATTTATCTGATCATTACTTATAATAAGTGAAAGAATATAGCAATAAGCAGTTAAAAAGAAAATAAATTGATTGATTTTTAAAAAAATTTTTTATTTATTCTATATTTTTTTCTTTTATCTGTATGTAAGGAAGATATCTCATTCTTCAGAGGTGGCATCTTCTTTTACATCTACTTTAACAGTCGTACCTTTCTCTTCCTCTTCTCTGAGATTTGCCTGATTTGCCTTTTTTAGAACGTATTCATCTCCTTTTACTCTTTCAGATGATGATGTCTCTTCATTTTCTGACATTTCTATGAAATATTTATATATTATACTATTTAAAAATATCAAAAAAAGAGGTTTCTGGTAAAAAGCCAACAGATTCAAAAGCAGATATAATTTCTTTAAATTCATTAACTAATGAAGCAAGGAATAAATGAAAAAAGAGAATGTTAATACTGATAATGACACAAATAAAACAACAAAAATATCCACAACAATCCATGACAATAATAATATCAATAACACTATGATTTCACCTGAAGAGTCTGAGATATTAAATACAAAAGAAGATATGCTGATAAAAAATGACGAAATATCAGCTTATAAAACACTATTAAAAATAGCTGAAGGAGTAATGGATATAGATGCAATAAACATACTAAAACAAAATTTACAAGAAAAAGAATCAATCTATGATAAAATAAAAAGTTCTGAAACTAAAATGGTTAATGATCTAAAAGAAAATAATAATGATGAACATGATGAATCATTTAAGATAGGATCTGCAGTTGCTGATATGTTAACATCTTATTGGAATTCTCAAGGAAATACATCTAAAGTATATTTGTTCAATAGAAGAGTCCATCATGGAGCAATTGGTGCTTTACTTGGTTTATCTTCTCTATATAAAAAAAATTCCACTTGTTACTGGTGTTTTATCAGGCTTGGGAGCAGGTCTTCAAAAAGACGATTATAAAGATTCCAAAGAATGGTTCTTATTTAGAAAAAAAGAAGATGAGATGTAATAAAAGAGAATAATAGTCATAATATATAGTAGAAGTTTGTAAAAATTAAAAATGATAATAGATAAAAATGATAATAAACATGGATGAAAATAATAAATAATATCAGTCAGTTAATTTTTAGCTAGTCAAATTTATTACATTAATTAACTAGACTTTGATCTATTAAAAATGAGCAATACATTATCATTTGTAGTCCATCTTTAGAGATGTTTATAAAAGATATTTTCTTACTAACATGTAGGTGGAACAATAATGGCATTATATATAGTCCGAGCGAGACCAAAAAATGATCTGTCGGGTCTTAGGAAAGAATTGGATTCTGGTGAAATATTAAGACTTAGACCATTTGGAAAAACATTACAATATGGCTTAGATAATGCAAAAATTGATCCTAAAGATGGCTACGCTTTATGGATAGAAGAAGATTATTGTACTCCTCCCTTAGCCATGGAAAGGGAAAGTGTTCTTGATAGATATTTTAATGATATTACAGTTCAACTTATTACCTCAGAAAAAGAAGGACAAGATAGAATTGCCAATATTCCTGGACTTTGGACTAAATAGATTGGAAAAGATGAACTAAAAAGAAAGCCATAATTAAATCTTAAATTATTGTTAAATGGAACATTAGATTTACAGATCATTGGTATTATATGGGTTATTTGTGTATCAATTGATTTTTACACAATTTTGTAGTTCAAAAGGATATTATCATTATTCATTCACAAAAATGGTGATTTCACAATTTTCTTATAAACAAGATATGTGACCTTTTTCAAAATTGCTTTGGCGAACTTCATCTGTATCGTATTCATCACTATTGAGTATCCTAGTACTCCATTTTCACGATCAAGATTATTCCATTTATCAAATATTCCACCATGAACTTCATGAGCACCAAATTGTGAATGCCAAAGAACATAACCATTATAAAATTTTTGGTAATATCCTTTTAAATCGTCAGTAGGAAGTATGTCTGATGAGGGGCTCCCAAAAGTATAGGCAAATTGTTGATGTTTTCTCATTATATCATCTATTCACTAGAGATCATTGAAGAGAGGGAGAGAGATCCTAGGACTGGATTAATTAATTTATTTGTATACTATGAAGTTCCTGAAGGAAAAAGAGAAACGGTTAAACAGAAATTGATTACAAAAAAATTAAAATTATTCTATAAACACATACTTTATCTGTATTGTAAAGATATATTGTTCGTAATGACAGAAAAATCTGTTTTACCTTTTGAGATAGTAGAATCCAAAGACATAGTAGATAAAGATAAAAATAAAATTAAGGCAGGTTTAAAGAAGATAGAAATATTTGCTAGTCCTGAACAAGTTGATGAAATAATCTCTGAAATTGAGAAATTAAACTTAGAGGCAACCTTGTATGATTCTCATGGTTATGGACAGTCTAAACAAAAGATAAGGTCAGGAAAAGCTGGAGGACAGACTGCCACGATATCAGCGAGTCGTAAAACTATAGTTACTATAGCAGATTCTAATATTTTAGAAGATTTAGTCAAAAAACTCAAACACGTAAATGATAAGAGTGAGAAAAAGATTGGTGTAATATCTATTCAACCAGTGGATACACTATTCCATCTATAATAATACATCATCTAATATATTTTTGAATTAACTTTTTACTACTCTTTTAATATAGTTATTATAAATTTCAAGGTATGCTTCTGAACATAAAAGATGGAAGAAGTGAAACAGAGATTCAATAATCTTATTACTAGAAATAATAATCAAGTAATTTTAC
>DATFBJ010000238.1:0-2995 GCA_035253885.1 Nitrososphaeraceae archaeon | reverse complement strand
ATCTGTAAACAATTTGAATATTTTATTCTTATATCTTCAATTCCCTCTGATGAATCTATTAAAAGTAATATTAGATCAGCAACAAGCGATTCTTCTAAAGTCGATTTAAAGGCATCAATCATGTAAGTTGGAAGTCTACTGATAAAACCTACTGTATCTATAATTAATATTCCTTGTTCTCCTGTCCTATTTTTGTTATTATGAGAAATTTTAAATGATCTTGTAGTAGTTGAAAGAGTAGTAAACAAATTTGATGATGTCTCTTTGGATTCATTTGTAAGTAGATTAAATAATGTTGTTTTTCCTGAACTAGTATAACCAACTAGAGAAACAAGAGGCATTCTTGTTTTCTGTCTTTGGTGTTGATAGATATTGCGTTTTATTTTAGCATCATTTAACTTTTCTTTAATAAATGACATTTGTCGTTTAAGATCACGAAAGTGTACATCTACTATGTATTCTCCCATTCCACCTTTTCCTGCTCTTTCTTTACTATTACTCAGCAGTTTTGCATTTTGCCTTACCCGGGGCATCTCATATTCAATTTCAGCTAATTGAATCTGTAACTTTGCTTCAACTGTGGTAGCTCTTGTATAAAAAATATCTAAAATTAGTCTTTCACGATCTTTGACAGAAACTCCTATCAATTTCTCAAGGTTATAGATCTGTTTGGAACTCAAATGATCATCAACAATTATTTCCTCTATTTCTTCGGTTTCTTTTACAAATTTTTCTATTTCTTCTGCTTTTCCTGGTCCTATTCCATATTTTGCACGATTAAAATATTTTTGTGTAAAAACCTTTACAATTTCATATTCTGGAATCGATAGTACAAGTTGCTTTGCTTCATTTAAAATAAAATCATCAGGATAAGTTACCAATATTACTTTTGTTAATTTCAATTTTCAATTAATCCTTATTATATTATATACTATATTAGCACTTATGTCTTCTGGAACAAATATGCATTATATTGTTTCTTGTAATATGGTTTAAATTCATAATTGTTGCATTCTTAGTACTACGACTCCCTACAAAATAGTTAATATAATCGTTTGCTTCAAGACTAGCAAACCTATATACTGTATAATATTACTGTACTCAAAAACGATAGTTGGATCTGGAATATCATCAGAAGAAGGACGGTCATTATTCTTATCAGAGAAATATTAGAATAACAAGAAATGAGCTCTACTAATATTATTAATACTTATACTACTAATAGTATTGTAATAATGAATGTGAGTAAGAAGAAACAAGAAAGGAAAATAGGTCCACAATTGAAGTATCAGAGCGATTAAAAAATCTCTAAATCACATGGAGATCAAAAGTGAAATATATAAAGATATCATTTTGCTAATATTATAATTTAATAAGTTTCTAATAATAAAAGCTAAATACTATTTTCCAATATGACAATAAAAAAAATTTCATAATGGAAATATAAAAAGTGTAGAAAAAATTCTGATTTAAATACAATGATATCTTTAATCATTATTTATAATTTAAATGATGACTAAATACGATCAGCAAAAGATACAAGGATTAGCCACTTTTTTGTATCTGTCTCAGTAGGATTTGAACCCTTCGATAAAATGTGCCAGTTACTTTTTAATTAATTTCTTTTATATAATGTTGTTTTTTTATTATTTAAAGAATAGCAGAATACATATTGTTAAATATGTCTAAGAAGTAAAATTTAATGGCAAATTTACAAATATGTATTAAATCTGTATGCATATTCTTTTAGTATCTGTTAGCCAGTAATATCCTACAATACCTTGAAGTAATCAATATGAATTTTATGATATACATCACTAAAAAGTAAAAAAGCAGATCTACACATAATTCCTATTTATTTAGACTTTTAATAGAATGCTAAAAAAAATCAAGTAAATTTTTTGTATTTCTATATAAAGTACACATTTAAGGAATTTCTTTAATTAGAAATTACTAAAATTATTTATTCTATAATAAAAATACATTAATGATGGCAATAAGATCAAATGATAAGAAATATTCTTTTTACATACTTAGACTTTATATATGCTAAATCATTATATTCTAATACAATATTCTATATTCTATCTTCTCTTTGACTTTATCAACAATCATTTTATCGTAGATGTTGTGATCTTCCAGATTATACCTGTATCTGGATAATAACAAGGTATTGGATTGGATAATAATGTACCATTATGTAACTTTGTTATTATTTCGACTTTACCAATACTTGAAACATATAATGCATCTTCATGTTGATTAAAGGCTACCCCTACAGGCCTAAAATTACTATCAGGAATTTTAAGAGAAAGAAAATCATTGTAACTTTTATTTTGAGGATTAAATACTATAATTTTTTGTCCTACTATTTCTTTTTCTAATGAGTCAGGATGTGATATTGGCATCATTATGCCAAATTCAGCAATAAATGCCATGCCTTGAAATCCAAAATTATTATCGTGTGGAGAAAAAACAACTTGGGCTAGTGCTGCACCTACCTCAAGTTGAGCAAACGGTTTTCTAACAGGAGGATGATCTTGTATCAAAAACTGTAGCGATTTATTACTTCTTTCAGATTGAAATTTAGGATCTGTTACTGGCTCGCCATTTCCAAAAAAGTCGGGCCATCCATAGAATTGTCCTGTTTCCTCTGAATCAGAAATATCTATAGTATATATCTTTTCAGTATCATTAGCTATTGGTCTACTCCCTCTTTCATCTGCACCATTTACAGTTACTAATAGTAAGCTACTAGCATTAGAAGAAAATGACATTCCATATGCACTCCTGAAACCCCAACCTACTAGTTTAAGATCAGTACCATCTAGATTAGCACTTAAAACACAACCATTACACTTGATATTGCCTTTTATTATCTGCCCTTCTTTTGTAGAAGTTCCAAATGGAACAAATGCACCTGTAGTTGCTGTATCATTTGGTTCTGCTGTGAGAGGATTTTGAGTAACAAAATTCTGGCCAGTTAATGTTATAT
>DATFBJ010000237.1:0-2105 GCA_035253885.1 Nitrososphaeraceae archaeon | reverse complement strand
CATACATTTATTGTCTCCAATATAACCTACACCATAAACATGATTCTTTCTTAGATGAGAACATCTTATACAGATATCTGATTCCTTCATTAGTCAAATAACTTCTAGAAAAAATATAAGGATTGTTAAAAAGGGTTCTGTAAACTCCCAGTCAAATTTCTAAAGGTGTCAAAAATCGTCAGATATCAACGTTCTTATTATACCTTCTCTTGTCATAGTACACCAAAAAATCTTTAACAAGTCGTCTTAGTGGGTGTTATTCGGCAAACTAGTAACACCCATTTTTCAAAACAGCTAAATTAGGAAAATTCAAAATATTGCTTTTCGCTAACTAATGTTCTCTAAAACGAAACAGCTTAATTGGGGGAAATTAAGCTCAATGCTTCCAAATATGACATTTATTCTTGGAGCCAGATGCATAGATGGAGTCATATTAGTTGCTGATAGAAAAATAACTAATTTTGATTAAGGACTTACATTTGACTATGGTGACAAATTATATGCAGAACTTAGTCATATTGTTTTTGGTTCTTCTGGTTCTACTGGAATTTTTGAATTTTTTAGAGCAAAAATAAAAAATCATATAAGAACACAAAATGTAGATGTTGAAAATATTATTCCAGTACTATGCAATTATGTGTATGAATTAAATACGCAGTATAATTATCGTAAAGAGGTAATCTTTGATGTTTTAGTTGCTATCGGTTATAAAGATAAAAAATCTATACCTACATATATCAATGCTTATGGAATACCAAAAGAGATTAAGACAGGTCAGACAATAGGCACAGGAAGAAAATATGTTAAAAGTTTCATAGATAAAGTATGGAATGATAATATTACCATGAAAGAAGTAGCAGAAACATTATTTCTTTTAATAAAAGTAACAATAGATAATAATGTTGGTATATCATAGCTGTATAGCTGATAAAATTCAAAAGATTCAAACATTCTTATTGATTTTAGATATTGTGCCCAAAATCTCATAGCTTTTTTAAATGGAATATCTAGTAAAACTTTAACTTCAGAAATTTTTTTACCTTTTCGAAAGAGAATAAAAGCTCTGCTACTTTGGGATAGTTTTTTTGTTGTTGGTTGTTGATTATTTTCTTCTTTTTTATTTTGTTCTAATCTTATTTTTTTGTCATATGCTTTGATTATCTTTGATATATCGCGAAAGGACATATGAACTATTTTAGCTATCTCTTTTAGTGTCTTTCCTTCTTTAGTATGAAGTTCAATAACCTTTCTTTCTTTTCAAATTTGTTTAAAGGAATTTCAGACATCCTACACTATTAGTTAAAAAAAGAAGTTATTAAATGGTAACAAGTTATCAATTAGTTTCGTCTGTTATCATTTATCTTTTATCATTCATATAAAATTATACAAATAGGTACTATATATGAAAATTATTTTTCAACTAATTATAGAACTTTAATTGAAATGAAGAAAATAAGTATTCTAAATGAAGCCTCAATTTGACTTGATTGAGAGTGAATATTCCTCAATATTAGATATGGGGAGTTCAGAAATTGATAATTGATTAAAGAGACAAATAGAAAAAATAATGATAAAAAACCTAGAGGATATTAACTTTAATTTTCATACATCATTAAAACTCTAACATTCATAGATGAATCTTTTACGAAAAGATTATTACTTATTAGAAATATAGATAAATCTATGCTTTATCCTCTTCTGATATTCAGATAAGATGCTATCAATGCAAAAATATATTATTTCAATTTTAATTGTAGCCTTATTTTCTATTATAATTTTTATAGTTCCTTATCTTTTAGAGATAAAAATTTCTCCTTTTATTTTATTTTCATCTATAGTTATGGTTTCTATTTATACAATATTATCATTCGAAATTATTCATAGAACATCAATAGTAATTTTTGGAGCTTTAATTTTAGTAATTGCAAGTTTACTAGCAGGAAATATTCATCCTAAGGAAACACTGCATTTTGTAATTGAAGTTATTGATTTCAATACAATAGGATTACTTTTAGGTATGATGATAATAGTTGCTATTTTGGGAGAAACAGGAATCTTTAATTGGGTTGGTATAAAGGCCATACAAATATCTAAAGGTAATTTAT
>DATFBJ010000236.1:0-2334 GCA_035253885.1 Nitrososphaeraceae archaeon | reverse complement strand
TAATCCCGGCGTTAGCTGCATTATGGTTCACAATTATTTGGTATGTATATTTCTTTTCTCTTCCCTTTTCAAATGGAGAAAGATTTAACTTTAATTCAGATCCATATTTAGCATCAATAATAGCAACTTTATTTTTGCCTTTATTTGGATCTATGATCTTTTTTATAGCCTCCAAAACTATAAGTAGATTTGGTGCAGTCACTGCCATAGGCGGATTAGTTATTATTATTAATTTATTTGCTAATATCATACCCACTGATGGCATTTTATTTCCGACCATTTTATGGTATTTCCCTCTTTCATTCATATCAATAATTATTGCTGATTTCTTAACTAACAATTTTACATTTAGAAAAAGAAATTACAAGGAAAAATCCATTAATAAAATAATAGCAGCTGCATTATTAGGTGCAGTGTTCTATGTCTTTAATTATCCAATGATAGTGTGGGCTTATGTGACTCCTTTGAATATGCCATTGCTTATTAATAATCAAGAATTACCGTTAATGTCACAATTAATTTCAAATTTCTCAGCAACATTACCAATAATGCTAATTATTTCAATTCCATCTGGTGCTATAATGAGTGTAATAGGTTATTTGATTACAAATAAAATGATCAAATCAACAAATACAAATAAAGAAGGCAATAATATTAATGACAATAGCATTCAAATTAATAATAATAATTAAAAAATAGATTGTTAAAAAATGTGTCCAAAAGTAACTCATCAATACAAGGAAAATATAAAAAATAAAATTATTGAGAGTGCTATTTCTACATTTTCTAAATATGGATATGATAAATCTAGAATGGACGATATAGCAAAAACAGCTAACCTTAGTAAAGGGACTATATATCTTTATTTCAAAAATAAAGAAGAACTATTTAATGCTATTTCAGAGAGGAATACAAATGAATTGAAAAATCAATTATCAAAATTATTTCAAAATAGCGATAATGACCTTATTACTCGTATCCAAAACTTTTACGAAGATTTTAATGACCAAGGATACAGAATGTTTTTTGAAATCATAGCTGAATCATCCCGTAATAAAATTTTAAAACAATTACTTTATCAAGAAAGAAAAAAAATTTTAGATATTATAATAGACTATTTAAATATTCTAAAAGAAAAAGGATACATAAGAAAAGATATAGAAATCACAGAAATAGCATATGGATTTGTATCATTATATGATGGACTAAAAATAAATAAGCTTTTAGGAATAGACGAAGATCAGAATAAGAATACATGGTCTAGAATAGTAAAGACAGTATTCACAGGAATAAATCATATTTAAAAATATTATCAATAACAAAGAGTTTTAATATACTATACCCTATCGTTAGGATTTTTGTTTTTAATTGCCATCCAAAAATCTTAATCTTTTATAGAATTATCACTTTTGCTTCCAGCAGCTATTGCTCCGTTAATTGCACCAATTGATGTACCCGATATTATATCAAACTTTATACCTTTTTTTGCAAATGCCTTAAAAACTCCACATACAAAAGCACCTAGTGAATCATCTCCTTGCAAGATTAAAACATTCTCTATAGGCTTTTTCTGGATATGGTGTATTATTATAATTATTATAATTTATCTTCTATCGTTAAAATAGTCTTAATTATCTAATTATTCTTATTATTATTGTTGTTAATGCAATTCTTTAAAAAGATATATTTATAATATTAACAAATTATTTTATTTAAAACAATTTTGAATAATTTAAACCTATACAATAATAGAAAGGAACCAAAATTTGTGTCAAATTTGTTTCACATCCCACTGGCCCCATTGTGATATTAGTTCTTAAATCGGATTCACTCGCAAAAATAGAAAATAGGTGAATCAAAAAAATAAAATGAAAATAGTAGAACAAAGTTTGGAAAAGTCTAATGCGTACTCATTATTTTGTCTATGCAATCAGATCATAAGTTACAAGAGATTATTATTTGAGAAGATTAGATAATAATTAATTAATTAATCAATGGAATAGTTGTTGTCTTCTTGCCATTATATTTGCAATTATTATATAGAATATCCATGCTAACACAGTTGTAATAATTGAGATTAGTGACGGATCGATTGAGGATGATTCAAAAATTACATATGTTGAAAGGAATTTAGTAGCTAGATATGAAATTTCTGCAAAACCTATTACTGTTATTAATTTTTTTAAATCCTGTTTGATTTTTTGTTTGTTTTTGGTTCCATCTGAGTTGACATATTTATATTTATTATCTATGAAATATAAAAAGATAAAAAAAATATTAAATATTGCAAAGTCTGCCACTAATGAAATAACTGAAATAAAAAGATAATTAGTT
>DATFBJ010000235.1:0-14624 GCA_035253885.1 Nitrososphaeraceae archaeon | reverse complement strand
AATTTCGATTATCTCTTCCCCTAATACCTCGATTCCTTTTGAAGTTAATAAATATGATTTTCCTGGTAGTCCATATTGAATTCCAGATAGAAAATAGCTTTGGTTCTCATTCATTTTTTCACTAATACTTTCATATTCTTTTATTACTTTATTCATATCATATTGAATATCTTTTTCAATCTGATCAATTTTTTCTGTTAATTCATTAATAGATGCAAAGAGTTCCGAGGTCACAATACTATTTGATATCGATCTTTTTTAAGCATTTATAATTTTCTTTATATTTGGGTAATCTACAAAAAAATTTTATTTTAATTCCTTTTCTTGCTTTTCAATTTTCTTTAATTCTGTTATTAAAAATTCTTTATATTTCTCACGTTCTTGTTCAGTCATCTTGTCTAAATTTGAACTTAATGTAGATCCTATGGATGATACTCTATCAATTAGATCCATGGCTATAAATCTTCCTATACTTCCAAATCTAAACATCACATCTAATTGTTTTTGTAATATCTTTTGTATCGATTGAATATCTTCTGCAATTCCAACACCTTTATGTGTAATTTTGTATTTTCCATTTTCTGTTTCTGAAATTAATCCCTCTTCTAATAATCTACCGAGCATAGGATAAATTAGACCAGGAGATGGTTTCCATTTTCCTTCACTTTCATAAATTGCAAAATCTATGATTTCTTTTCCACTCATTGGTTTCTCTTTTAACAAGTTTAAAATATATTGTCTTGAGAATCCTCTGGGAATAGCACTATTTACTCTTGAAAACCAACGAGATATCATAAATATAAGTATATCACTAGCGATTTATTAATATTTCTTTTTAATATCAAATTATAAAATTTAAACTTATCATATTAAAAAAATATATATTGAATTTTTACAATTACCGAATCAATGACTATGAAATGTCCTGTATGCGGAACTATGATGATATGGCTCAATGGATCTATTAGTCATGATCCACCTGTAAAATATTATTCTTGCAGACAATGTATGATAGGCATTTCTAAATATTCCGAAACTAATTATGATATTTATGAAATCAAAAATAGTACTAAATAAGTTTTAAATCTATTTATTAAATTAATTAATCTCTTATGGTAATGCATAAAAAATCTATAAGAGATCGTATAGCGAACAACGATGATATTATAATTCTTCCTGGAGTATACGATGCTTTAACAGCTAAAATTGCCGAAGATGTAGGATTTGAAGCAGTATTTCAAACAGGATATGGTACATCAGCATCCCTGTTGGGAATGCCTGATTTTGGATTTCTGGATGCAGGAGAAACCTTAGAAAATGCAAGAAGAATTATTAATTGTGTTAATATTCCCATTCTTGTTGATATAGATACAGGCTATGGAAACCCGTTAAATGTTTGGAAAATAGTTAAAGATCTAGAAAGAATTGGTGCAAAAGGAATTTTTTTAGAAGATCAAATATGGCCTAAACGATGTGGTCATATGACCGGCAAAGCTGTAATTCCAAAGGAAGAATATATTATAAAATTACAAGCTGCAATAGATGCAAGAGAAGATAATGAATTTATTATAGTCGCTAGGACAGACTCTCTTGCGCAATTTGGAATAGAAGAAGCAATAGAAAGAGGAAAAGAATATAGAAAAATTGGTGCTGATGTAGTTTTTATTGAAGCACCAAAAACCATTGATCAAATGGAATTGATTGCAAAAGAAATTAAGGCTCCTCTATTAGCCAATATGATAGAAGAAGGAGTAACTCCTAATCTAACTGCTAATCAGCTAAGAAAAATGGGTTATAAAATGGTTGTTTTTCCATTATCTGCACTATATTCATCAACTTTTGCAATAAAACAGACTCTTCAAACCTTAAAGAAAACAGGTACGACTAAAGAATTAAAAAATAAAATGATTACTTTTCAGGAATTTAATGATCTTGTTGACTTACCTACTTATAATAAATTAGAAAAAAAATATTCATTTTAAATCTTTATTTTTGTTTCTTGATTATTCAATAATCTCAATAGTTATATAGAATATTGGTTTAGGATTTAAATAGTAATTAATGCGACAAATAAAATCAGATCTTATTGAATCTATTTCACTTTTGAACAAAGATTCCAAAGTTAATAATAATTATAAAAATATTGTATCAGAATATGAAAATATAATACAATCAAGTACAAATATAAAAAAAAATGTATGGATTGAGGCATATGGATGTTCGGCCAATATTGCAGATTCAGAAATTATATCTGGAATGTTAAAAAATCATGGATATAATATTGTTAATTGTATTGAAGATGCTGACCTAAATATAATTGTAACATGTTCAGTTAAAGATTCGACTGAACATAGAATGCTTCACCGCATCAAACAGTTGACTTTAGATAATAAACCATTAATAGTAGCAGGCTGTCTTACAAAAACAGAACGTAAAAAAATAGAAAGAATTAATTCAAAAGTTAGCTTATTAGGTCCAAATTCTTTAGATAGATCGATTGAATCTGCTAATCTCGCACTTTCAAACAATAAAACTGTATTTCTTGAGGATTCATCTATTGAGAAAATAAATCTACCAAAGATAAGATTGAATAAATCTATTAGTATTGTAGAGATTGCATCTGGTTGTCTAAGTAATTGTTCCTTTTGTCAAACCAAAATTTCAAAGGGTAATCTTAAAAGTTATCGACCTGGATCTATAATTGCCCAAATAAAAAATGATATTAATGATGGTTGTAATGAAATTTGGTTGACATCAACTGACAATGGATGTTATGGCAAAGATATTAATTCAAATCTAGTTGAATTATTAAAATTATGTAGTGAATTAGAGGGAAATTATAAACTGAGGATTGGAATGATGAATCCAATGTATTTATCTGAGATTTTATATGATCTTGTAACATTATATAAAAACAAAGAAAAGATTTTTAAATTCATACATATACCAGTTCAAAGTGGAAGTAATAAAATTTTAAGACAAATGTATAGAGGTCATGATGTTAATATTTTTAAAAAGGCTGTTTATGAGTTTCGAAAATCTATCCCCGAAATTACAATAGCAACTGATATTATTGTAGGTTTTCCAAATGAATCTAATGAGGATTTTAAATTTACAATGGATTTACTTAGAGAAACTGAACCAGATATAGTAAACATATCAAAATATAGTCAGAGATCAGGTACAGTTTCTTCGAAGTTAAAGAATATATCTTCTGATCAAAAAAAATTTCGTTCTAAAATTTTACACAATCTTTCTCGTAATATTTCAAGAAAAAGAAATTCTTTATGGAAAGGTTGGATTGGGGATATATATATTGATGAAATAACAAATACATTAGTTCAAGGAAGAAATTATGCCTATAAATCTGTAATTATAAATAATGCTGAGAAATTAAATCTTAGTATAGGACAAATAATTAAGGTCAAGGTGGTAGATTCTTCTCAATATTCACTTTTTGCAGAATCTTTAGATTTCAATTAAAACTGTAGAATATATTTGTTAATATGTATTATATGTGTTCATAAAATGGTAATATCAATCTATTAAATATTGTTAATCTTATTGATTTTTGTTATATAGATGTAAAAACTAATTTATAGATGAAAAATTATTTATTATTTATGTTCTGCAGTTGTAGATGTATAAAATGTAAAAGTCAAAATTTAGATTATTTCGAATTTATAGCTTCAGATGGATTTGACGAAGTCCATCATACTTGTAGAGCATGTAAAACTCATTTTAACCATCTTGATGGTGATATCTATGATTATTGTAAAGAATGTAATTATAATTAAGCTGTTTTTATGTTTTAAGACTATCTATTAATTTTTTATGGTATAATCCATTACATTGATTCTTTTCAACAATTGTAACATTCTTTGTATCTTTTTCATTTGTAGTAGTCTTCTTAAAGAATTCAAAACATAAACTACAAAGTTTCATTATATTTGAATATGAATTTAGTTTTATATTATTTTAATCTTTTTTCATTAAAAAATATACATGTCAACACTTAAAAGTGAGAAAATTATTTATTTAGTGAATGGCTGCCCGAAAGAACACCTCCAGAAAAAAGAGGTTGATTAGAAAGATCAAACAAAATAGACCGGTGCCAGCTTGGGTTATTATCAGAACACATAGACAAGTTCGATCTAATCCAAAACGTAGATTATGGAGAAGATCTGATGTAAATGTCGGTTAAAAATGGTGATTTATGAATATGTCAAAATCTGAAGAAAATGCAACTCATGTTTATACAATTAATCTTGGAAAGGCCTGGTTAACTCCTCAATATCGAAGAACTGATAGAGTAATTAATATGATTAAGGAATTTGCCAAACGTCATATGAAAAATGAAAATATAAAACTAGATCAAGAATTAAATAGAGAAATCTGGAAAAATGGCAAAACAAATCCACCAAGAAAAGTTCGTGTACGAATGTCTCTTGATGATAATGTTGTTTTAGTTTCATCATATCAAGAAGAAAATTTAAAGGAAAATGAAATAAAGAAAGAAGAAGAAAATAAGGATAATACATAAGAAAAAAATTAGATAAATTTTACTTCTAATTTAAAATACTTTTAAAATAGTATTCTATTATTATTTTAAAGTTTTATTATCATACAAATTCTTAATTTATCATATAATTTAATTAAAAGGAATTTCTTTAGATGATGATTTATCATTTTCTTCAGGATGAATTTTATATTTTCTTGCCATTAATAGTAATATACCACTGAACAATAATAACACTATTGCTAATCCTTGAGCTCCTCCATTAGGAATTAAAATTAAATATATAGCTGAAAATATAATACAGATAAAAGCTTGTAAGCAGTATTGAATAGATGATGCTAACTTAGCTTTTTTTGCAAAAAAAGTAATTCCAAATAATGCAATGCTAGGATAAATAGTTAGTAAAATAAATTGATCAATGTCTATTTCATTATGTGTCAATATTTGAATTGATATTGTTCATAAAATATTTTTCTTTCCTTTCCTTTTTTTAAATATAAAATATATTAATCAGATCGGAGACATCTCAGTTGCCATTTTACTATTAACAAGAGATAATGCATTTTCAAAAGGCAAATTAGCAATATCATCAACGCAGAAAGGACCATATTTATACATATCTACGCCGATGAATTGTTCCATTGGCTTTATAAATTTAATTAGTATTTTTTTTTGTTTAATTATATCAGTTATTTTTTCTAAAATCTTTGGCTGACCATTGGTTATCAAAGTTATTATTTGAGTTCTCTTTCTTTTTGACTGAATTTCTTCATTGATGATATATTTTTCTTCATCTGTCATTTTAGAATAATTCATCTCTAAATTAGAATTTAAATTTCCTACAGTGATTTTTTCGATTCTAGTTTGAAGTAAAAGATTTGATATTATTGAGAGATTTTCAATAACTTTCTCCGCAATTTCTTTTTCAATAATTTCATACTCTTTTGATTTTAAATTACCAATTGTAATAGCTAATCTCTGATAAGTATCATAAGGTATTTCTTGTAAAGATGAAATTTGATATTCTTTCAAAAGAATATTGTATGCCATTTCTACAGTAAAGTAATCTTCCATATTGTCAGACATTAATTTATTGTATTTTAGCAGAATTAATTTATAAATAATTTTGTTTTTCTTCTTAAATTTCTGAAAGCCTTAATTATGAGATCCTTAATAACTATCAACTGATTTGCCATATAAGATTATTGAAGGAAGAATTGAAAAACAAAATTTTAGTACTGATGATGTTATGGATAAATTAGAAAAAGATGATATCAAGTTTATAGATTTACAATTTACTGGACTTTTTGGAAAATTTCATCATATTACTATTTCTACAAATATGTTTAAAAAAACAGATTTTGAAAATGGATTACCGAAAGTTGATGGTTCTTCAATTCGTGGATTTACTGATATTCATGAATCCGATTTAATTATTAGACCTGATCCTTCTACCTATGCTATAATTCCATGGATCGAGAAATACAAGACATGCAGATTGATTTGTGATATATTAAGTGGGGGATCTAATAGAATCCAATTTTCAAGAGATCCTCGTGGTATAGCAAAGAAAGCTGAAAAATATATTAATGAAAATGGATATGAGGTATCGTACTGGGGACCAGAAGTTGAATTTTTTGTTTTTGATAATCTATTAGTAAATACTCTTTCACCTTATCACAGTCAAAGTTATGAGATTATTTCAAAGGAAGCTCCATGGGCTTCCAATGGCTTTGGATATACTGTGAATTTAAAGGAAGGTTATCTTCCTAGTGCTCCTGCCGATACTTTAGTTGATTTGCGAAATGAATGTGTAGATATTCTTAGCAATAATTTTGGTATTGTATGTGATGCACATCATCATGAGGTTGCAACAGCTGGACAATGTGAAATAGATATGCGATACGATTCATTAGTAAATATGGCAGATTCAGTTCAAAGCTATAAATATATTGTAAAAAATGTTGCCAAGAAACATAATATGATAGCCACTATGATGCCAAAGCCAATAGCACTTGATAATGGATCTGGTTTACATGTTAATGTCAGTCTTTGGAATAATAATAATAACTTATTTTTTGACCAAAATGATGAATATGCTGAAATTTCTGAATTAGCTAGATATTTTTGTGGAGGAATATTAGAACATTCTTTTGCACTTGCTGCCATAGTAGCTCCTACAACCAATTCATATAGAAGATTAGTTCCTGGATATGAAGCTCCTGTTTATGTTGCATGGAGTACAGGTAATAGATCTGCTATAATACGTATTCCAGGACATTTTAGAGGTGAAAAATTTGCACATATGAAAAGAATTGAATTTCGTGCTCCAGATCCATCCTGTAATCCATATTTAGCTTTTTCATCTATTATTGCAGCTGGTTTAGATGGAGTAAAGAAAAAAATATCTATAGACGATCCAATTGATGAAGATATTTTCAAAATGACTCCAATGCGAAGACGCCAACTAGGAATAAAACAATTACCAACTAGTTTATTAGAAGCATCTGAAGCTTTAGAGTCAGATAGAGAGTTTCTCAAACCAATATTTGATGATTCAGTAATCGAAAGATTAATAGAACATGGAACAAATGAATATAGAGATGTTACTTTAAGACCTCATCCATATGAATTCTCTTTATATGCAGATGTATGAAAATTATTTTTATTATTTAATTAATCTATATAGTCTTAAAGTTCATCAATTTTTTTTGCCAACATGAAATCATATTCACTTAATCCATTAATTGCATGTGTGGATAGATAAACTCTAACTCTATTATAAACATTAAATAATTCTGGATGATGATCAATTTTTTCTGATTCTAGCGCTATTTTAGTAATGAAACCAAAGGCTTGAGTGAAGTTTTTAAATTCAAAAGATTTACATAATTTTCCATTCTCTACTTTCCAATCCTTTATTTCTTTTAACTTAACTTCAATTTCATTATCAGAAAGTTTCTTACGATTGATCAACTAAAATTAGATAAGCATTTGCTATTAATATTCTTTTTATTGTAATAAATAAAGTAAAATAACTTTTTTAATATTATTATCTTTCTTTCTAGAAATAATTCAATTATTGCTTATCATAACGAAATATAAATAAAGCAGATGAATACTCATTCCGTGTATGAGCTCAAGCAAGAAACCACACATGAATCTTGTGGTTACAGGACATGTAGATAATGGTAAATCTACTATTGTTGGCCATTTAATGGTTGATTTAGGAGTTATTGATCAAAGAACTATAGAACAATTTGCAAAAGAATCAGAAGCTACTGGTAAAGGTGACACTTTCAAATATGCCTGGGTTTTAGATAGCATTAAGGATGAAAGAGATCGAGGAATTACAATAGATTTAGCGTTTCAAAAATTTGAAACTAAAAAATATTTCTTTACTTTAATTGATGCCCCAGGTCATAGAGACTTTATTAAAAATATGATTACCGGTGCCTCAGAAGCTGATGTGGCTATTTTGGTTGTTTCTACAAAACCGGGAGAGACTGAAGCTGCTACCGAACCTGGAGGTCAAGCAAGGGAACATGCATTTTTATGCAGAACATTGGGAGTAGGACAAGTAGTTGTTGCTTTAAATAAAATGGATGATTCCAACTATTCAGAAGCAAGATGTAATGAAGTAAAAGGTGTCGTAGAAAAAATGTTAAAAATGGTTGGTTATAATACTAGTAAAGTAAATTTTGTTCCAGTATCTGGGTGGAAAGGTGATAATTTGGTCAAAAAATCTGAAAACATGAGTTGGTATAAAGGTCCAACTTTGTTAGAAGCACTTGATTCTTTTGATCCACCAGAAAAACCAATTGGAAAACCATTGCGAATTCCAATTCAAGATGTCTATTCAATTACAGGTGTGGGAACTGTTCCAGTAGGCAGAGTAGAAACTGGTGTTGTTAAAGCTAATGATAAGGTAGTTGTGATGCCTGCAGGAGTAACCGGAGAAGTCAAATCTATAGAAACTCATCATACTCAAATGGATTCAGCAGAAGCTGGTGATAATATTGGATTTAATCTAAGAGGAATAGACAAAAAATCTATTCATAGGGGTGACGTTATAGGACATGTAAATAATCCTCCAAATGTTGCTAAAGAATTTGAAGCTCAAATAATAGTGATTCATCATCCAACTGCTATGGCACCTGGATATACTCCAGTATTGCATGCACATACAGCTCAAGTAGCGGCAACTTTGTCAGATTTTGTTGCTAAAATTGATCCTAAAACAGGAGGAGTACTGGAAGAAAAACCAAAATTCCTTAAAACCGGTGATGCAGCAATTGTGAGGATCAGACCAGTTAGACCTCTTGCCATAGAAACTTTCAAAGAATTCCCTGAAATTGGAAGATTTGCCTTGAGAGATATGGGTACTACAATTGCTGCTGGCGTTATTAAATCCATTACAGAAACATATCAAAAGAAGTAGAAGTGAAATTTAATAATGCCTCAGGAAGCTAGAATAAAACTAACCAGCACCAATCTTTCCACTTTAGAAGGTGTTTGTTCTGAAATCAAAGGAATAGGCGAAAAAAGTGGTATAAATTTAAAAGGTCCTTATCCATTACCTACAAAAAAAATGAAAGTAGTAACAAGGAAATCTCCATGTGGACAAGGTACAAATACGTGGGATAAATACGAATTACGGATTCATAGAAGAGTAATTGATTTAGGAGCAGATGATAAAGCTATTAGACAGCTTATGAGATTAAGAATTCCTGATGATGTTTATATCGAAGTGTCTCTTACCTAATTTCCATATTTTGTAATTACTACAACAGTTTTTGTATTATATAAATAAATTATTTTATTTTCTAGTTTTATACATAAAAAATAAAATGACGTTATCATTATCGTCATCATCAGTATCATTAATATTATTAATATTACAATCAATTTTATTATTTAGTTTTTATATTACAGAAATTTCTGCAACACCATTATTAAAATCTGAAACTGATTTTAATTTATATCAGAATAAAAATTATTCATTTGAACTGATGTATCCTTCAAATTGGACATATATAGAATTTAAAGATTCATTTTTTGATATGGATTTAAATGTAGTAGCTAGTTTTATTTCTCCATTAGATTCTCCTCTAGATACATTTCAAGAATATTTTACTATAAAAACAAAAACGCTTGATCCAAAAGATACCATTTCAAATCATTTTAAATTATATTTAGAAAATCTAAACAAGTCTATTGCTAATATTAATATATCAAAAATAGAAGATCTTTCGGATAAAAACAAATATTTAAAATACTCATTTTCTCCACAATCTGGATTAGTTATAAACAAAGATGAATATGTATTTCTAAATGATAAAAATAATGATATCTTTCATATTCAATTTAATTCTAACAACAACAATAAATCATTTGAATCATTAATTAATAAAATAGTTTCATATTTCCGTTTAATCTAACTGAATTAATGTATAGAGAAAAAAAGGTTGAGATCGAAAAAAAATTTTTTTATTTAGCAACTTGACTGAAACGTTGTGAAACGTCTTCCCAGTTTATAACATTCCACCAAGCAGAAATATAGTCAGGTCTCCTATTTTGGTATTTGAGATAGTATGCATGTTCCCATACATCGCATCCCAAGAGTGGTATTAAACCTTCAGTTCGTGGACTTGTTTGATTTGGCATTGATTTGTATTCTACCTTATTAGTTGAGGGATTATACACAAGCCATCCCCAACCACTACCTTGGATCAATGCAGTAGTAGAAGAGAATTTTTCTTTAAATGCTGCAAAGCTTTCAAATGATGCATTAATTGCATCAGCAATAGGTCCACTTGGCTCTCCGCCTCCATTTGGTTTCATATTATGCCAAAATATTCGATGATTGTCGAATCCTCCTCCATTAAAGTTTATGGCACTTTTTTGATCAGCAGGAACTTGATCAAGATTAGATAATATTTCGACAATGTCTTTTTCTTGAATATCAGAAGAACATTTATCAAGTGCTGCATTCAGTTTATCTGTATAAGTTTGATGATGCTTTGTGTGGTGTATTTCCATAGTTCTTGCATCAATATGGGGCTCTAGCGCGTCATAGCTATATGGCATCTGAGGTAATTCATATTTTCCCATATGTGTATTTTTTTTTGGTAATTATTAATCTTTGTGTTATTATTATTCTATTTCTTTTATAATTTGATACCTATGTTATTAGAGAAACGTATTTATTGAAAAATAGAATTAAATTCTAATTGCTTACTCATGGTTATTAATAAGGAACTACTAGAAAAACGAAAAAAAGTATCAGAACATAGACCTAAATTTGTAAGACAAGAAAGCTGGAGATATGATAGACTTGCAGAAAACTGGAGGAAACCTAAAGGAAAAGATAATAAAATGAGATTACAAGTTTCTGGTGTCCCTCGGTTAGTAAAAGTTGGTTATAGAGGTCCAAAGGTAGCTAGAGGACTTCATCCATCTGGATATACGGATAATCTAGTATATAATACCAGTGACCTATTATCATTAGATTCAAAAAAAGATGCTATAAGAATAGGACATATTGTTGGAAAATTAAAGAGAAAAGAAATTTTGATTAAAGCTGCTGAATTAGGAATTAAAGTTTTGAATCCTGGAAAAGATTCTAAAACAAAAAATATATCTAAAGTAAAGGCTAGCGAATAAGATATGGTTGTAAATCTAAAAAAGAAGAGAGAATTAGTTGCTAGAATGCTGAATGTTGGTTCTAATAGAGTTAAATTTGAACCTGATAAGCTTGACGATATAGCCGATTCTATAACGAGAGAAGATATAAGATCTTTAATAAAAAATGGTGTTATATGGACATCAAAACCCAAAGGAACTTCTAGAAGTAGGGCTAAAGCAAAATTAGAAGTAAAAAAGAAGCATGGAACTGGCCCTGGCTCTAAAAAAGGTAGTAAAACTGCAAGAACAGGAAAAAAAGAACTATATGTGAAAAAAATAAGAGCAATGAGATACCATTTGAAAGTATTAAAAGATAGAAATGATGTTAACCGTGAAATATACTGGTCTTTATATAAAAAAATTAACGGTGGTCAAATTCGATCATTGACTCACCTAAGAGACAGTGTAAAAGGTTTGAAATCTCAATAATAGTCTTTAAAGTAATATTTTGATCAATTAAAATCGTTTATTATCGAGCTAGATCTATTGATTAATTTTTCTCTTAAACTAATAACTTGAGATCTCTTTTCGCCATCTAGATTAGTCTGAAGCAATACATTTAATCCTTCAATTAGATATTTTATATTGGGAAAAGTAAGAATATTCAAATCATCATGATCATCTCTATTATTTTCTTCCCAATTACTCATACTATAGAATATTTTGTGTTAGTGTTAAATGTTTTGGATCTCAATTTGATAAATAATTTGCTTAATTAATTACTATAATATTATTATAATTTTACAATATTCTGATAATATATGTTTTTTACCCTAATCACTTCTGAATTAGATCTAGCTAGTAAAACTATGTTACGATATTTACAAGAATATAAAAAATTCAATGAACTAGAAAATTTTTATTTTACTTCTTCATTATACGATAATATTTCAATATTTATATCTAAAAATCAATTAATATTTACTGATTGTTTTGATGAATTATATAAAAAAACTGACGTCTTTATTTTTCTTTCTAGACATCAATCAAAAAGCAGAATTCCATCATTGACATGCCATTTTCCTGGCAATTATTTTACAAATTGTTATGGTGGAAATAAATTTGAATTAGGAATTGCCTATCCCTCATTACAAAAAAACTACTTGAAAAGAATGTATCAATCAAGAGAAAAAGTTTCATTCTGTGATATAACTATAGAAACTACTCATCATGGCCCAACTACTATAAAAAAACCTGTTATGTTTGTTGAAATTGGATCTTCAGAAGATCAATGGTCTAATATAGATATTGCATCAGTAGTTTGTGATTCTTTAATAGATGTATTGACAAAAAAAATGGTTAGTGCAAAATATATTGGAATAGGTTTAGGCGG
Source organism: Nitrososphaeraceae archaeon (assembly GCA_035253885.1). GTDB lineage: Archaea > Thermoproteota > Nitrososphaeria > Nitrososphaerales > Nitrososphaeraceae > TH1177. The sequence goes on along the minus strand of DATFBJ010000235.1, from coordinate 2,085 downwards.
AAATCATTATGGATCCAAATTTAACAAATTAATTTTAGATACTGATTATGGAATAGGTCATATTGCAAATAAATACAATTTAGTTAATTTAAACAATGATATGTTAAACCAAATGATTTCAAAATGTTATGAAAAGGTTACACATATAATAGTAGATCAAAAGGGATTAGGAAATGAAAAACAAAGAATAATGAGTTTACTTAACAATACTGAATTAGAAGTAATTAAAATATAAGTTCTATCAAAGTATGATAATTTTTTTATTTTGTATTGTTATAAATGAAGTACTCTATAGAAATATAATCTTCGTTATTGTATATCCTTCCTTTCAAGTTCATGATGAAATCAATTTATCATTATAAAGCTTTATTATATTACTAGTAGCAGAATAAAATTAATTTTTGCTACATTTCTCACAAGATGTATCACATTATTTTAATTTTCTTTTTATAATCAAAACAACTATTAATTTTAAATGAGAAAAATTGCATATATTAATATCATCAATCGAAGATATTAAATTACAATACCAATTTAAGGAAGTGTTATTTAAATTTTAAAAAATATTATTATATTTTAGATTTATTTTTATATTATGATTCCATCTATATATCATTGAAAAGAAAATTCACAGAAAAACCACCAATGATTATAATCTCTGGTTCCTGTATTAATTTTGATAAAGAAAGAGAGAAAATTGTTGAGTTAATAGAAGGTTTGCAATTTTTTGTTAGTTCAGAAACGAATTGTGAAGTGTCATCTAATGGCAATGCTTTCGGTTGGGATTTCTTTCAAATATATTTTGATCCTTCTTTTATGGAAAAATTGATATTGCATTTTCCAGAAATATCCAAGGAAGAAGGAATAACTCTTGAACAGCAATTCGTTTTATGGCTTACAAAACAATTCAAAAAACGAAAGTTGAATTATCATCTTAAGTTAAATGATATTCCTTATGAAAGTACAAGCGGATTTAGGCTAGATCCAAATAATTATCGTGACGATAGTTTATTAGAAGATTTAAGATAAATTAATTTTTAGGCACTAATTAATTGGTATTATATAATTTATAGATTAATGGACTAATATAATAAAGATATATTAATATCATTATTTAAAATTTAAAATTTATATATTATATAATAATAATTAACTCGATTTTATCTTGTTGATAACTATTAATACAAGATTGTAATTTTTGATATTTATTCTATGAATCTATTACAAAAACTTCAATTAGGTCATTGGGATTTATCAGAGTTAGTCAACGAGAAAAAGAATGATCTACAAAATTATTTAAAAACCTTAAATGTTGATGTTGAAAAATTTGAAAATAATCGTAAATTGCTTAATGATGGTATTTCTTCACAAGAATTTACTGAAATGTTGTTGCAATTAGAAAAGATTTCTGAAAAATTAAATATGGTAATAGGTTTTGCACATTTGCAATATTCATCTGATACTTCTTCAAATAAATATTCTGCATTGGTTACAGAAATGGAATTATTAGGTACTAAAATTTCCAATAAATTGATTTTTTTCGATATATGGTTCAAAAATATTCTAAAAGAAAAAGATGCAAATAGGCTAATTCAAACAGTAGATCCAGTTTATAAACAATATCTAACACATAAAAGAATTTTAGGTAAATATACTTTATCTGAAAAGGAAGAAAAAATTATTAATATATTTGAGGTAACTGGGCCAAATGCTTTAGTAAAAATATATGATAGAATGACTAATAGTTTTGAATTTGTTATTGAAATAAAGAAGTATAATAAAGTTATACGAAAAAAATTTGTAAATAAGGAAAAGTTAATGTCACTAGTTAGAAGCAACAAATCTGAGGAAAGAAAAGCTGCTTATAAGTCATTGTTTAGTGTCTATAAAAATAATAGTGGAGTTTTAGGTGAAATATATTTAAATTTAATAGTGCAATGGCATGATGAAAACATCAAAATTCGAGGCTTTGAATCACCAATTTCAGTAAGAAATGTTTATAATGATATAAGTGATAATGTAGTATCTGCATTGTTGGAAACATGTAGGAAAAATTCTGTTATTTTTCAAAAATATTTTTCTTTA
>DATFBJ010000234.1:0-6253 GCA_035253885.1 Nitrososphaeraceae archaeon | reverse complement strand
TTGTGAAGGTATTGCTGAAGCTATTGAAATGGTAAAAGTAAATGAAAAATGGAAACAAAATAAAAAAAGTATAATGCCACAAATCGATTATGGAAAGTGTGTCTTTTGTGGATTATGTGTAGATGCCTGTCCCTTTTATGCATTATATATGACTAATGATTTTGAATTATCGTCATTTACAAAAGAACATTTGATATATACACCAGCACAATTAGCGGTAAAACCAAAGTATGATGGAACAGTAGAAATAAAGATAGATGAACGAGGAGCTTCTCATGGTTGATGCAGTATTTGTAAAGTTATCTTATCTTTATTCTTCAAGGTTAATGCCGATAGTGGTACAAAATAAGAGTCTAATTTACGGTAATAAAGACACAATATCTAAAAATTAGTATTATACTCTAAATAAATAAAAAATAAGAAATTTTCGTATCTGTATATTTTATTCAGAGTGACCATGACCTGCTTTTGGATTATATTGTATAAAGTAGTTATTTAAGAATCTATAATCAATTCCTGCAGCGACTATATGTTTATCTTCTGGCATAGGTCCCTTATCCAGTATAAATCCAGCCGGTACTGCTACATGCTTGAACCAAGCAACCAGTTCAGGATGTTTTTCACTATTGTCTGTTCGTACTAGTTCATGATAGTGAACATATCCTTGTTTAGCAAATTCATAAGCAGTTTTATTTGTCCAAGGAGCAATTATAACATCAACTACATATAATAATTCATTACCTTTTGCATCAGATGACCACCACTGTTCTTCTCCAAATGGACCAATATTATAATGAAGGCCATAAAGATGAGTAGGTGCATCTTGCCACCAGTAGTGACCTGGTGCATCTTTTGTACCATTGGCACCATCTGCTGGACCATCAAAATAATATCCTATATTATCAATTTTGACTACTATTCCATGAGTAAAAGTTTGTGATTTTTGATAATTATTTAATGAATATTTATCCTTTTCAACTGAATTATATGTTTCACTATTAGCAGATTGAGTTATTCCAGATGATGTATTTATAGTTAAATTTTGAGCAAATACGTTGTTATTCTTAGCAACTAAGGTTCCTGCTAAAATTGCAATAACTGTTACTATGATTATGAAATTTAGATATTTCATTTTCATTAATCATAATAAATAATAGTAATATTAGAATATTTTGTAGAAGCCATAACCTACTACATAATCAGGTAGGATATAGAAATAAAGGCCATGGCATAAGGTTATGTCTTATTCCTTTGTAAAACTTTCTAGACTAGAAGTTATTATTATTTGATTAATTTTGTTAATAACAAAATTATCATAGAATTGAAAGCCATAGCCTCCATAATGAATATCATTAAATATAGAGAGCTATGGCCATAGGTATATTTGCCTATATTATTAGATTTGTCTATATTATTAGATTGCTTGTTATAATCAAATTGCTATTATAATATAAAAAAAATTTTGGAAAATTTAATTAATTTATCAGTAAAATAGATTATCATAGCCCTATATGGAATTATTCATAACACTATAGAGGAGACTATGACAATGCGTGAATCAGTTTTTAGTCTTTTCTTGGTCATGGACTCTAATTGTGAGTACAAAAAAACTGTTAAGCATATTATAAAAATTGGAGATAAATTATTTAATTGTCATATCTTGGATCAATCCTATATTTTCCATTTAATTAATTAGTTAAGACTAAGATTATCTACATCTATCATTCTTTTAAATCAAAACACATAATATTTAAAAGAATGTAATTAAATTAATATATCAATAAATATAATGCAAAAGGAAAAAATAGATATACCTTTTTTAAAATATTGGAAATCCATTACCTATTGTAGATTAAGAATTCATAAAGCAATAGACTGGCCTATTAAAGGTATTGAAAAACTTGTTTTCTTATTGAGCAGACCTAAAAATAATAATATTAGTAATAATGGTCTTCTATTAAAAAAAATTATTCCCTATGTTTTTTCAGGATTTTCAATTATAGTTATAGGATATTTAATAATGAACATTTTAACTAATTATCCTCCAAAAGAAATAGGAATTAGTCCTTAATTCTATGAGAGTTAATATAGAAATAGAATTATTTTCATTTCTAAATTAAGTTAGTCTTTATTATTATAATTGTCATAGCCTGAACTAGTAGAGAAAGATGAACTTGACGAGTACAAAGATTCTTTATTGGTCCAGACTATGAGAAGAACTACTTATTTGGTTGGTGAATATATATTGTCTATTCTAATATGAAGATTGTAACTATATTTATTTTTATATTGATTTATTAATTATTCGTTATTTCTCATTTTCTACTAGATGAAAATAATTTCTGTAAAGTTCTAAAAATCAAAAATTAGAAATTGGAACTATGAATTAATCATAGATATATAATAGAATGTATTTGAAAATCAGATATAATAAAAACAATATTCATTGTTGCAATATCTTTTTTTATAGTCAAATATATCAGCATATGCACAATCAATATAGATATTTTGAATGATTTAATGAAAGAGGTTTTGAAACAATGATAAATTAATTGAAATTGAAACTTATATTTGTATCTTGAATTAGAAAAACTTGGATTAAAAGATAATAAACAAATAGATGAAAAGACGAAACAAGATTGTAAAGAATCATTAGACAATTAGATTTTTTTGAAGAACTCAGAGATATGGTAAATTAAATGAGTGATTAATTTACTTCTAATTTAATTTCTTCTTACGATATTTTTAATACTTCATTTTAATGAATAATTATATGAATATTTTAACTATTTCTTTATCTATATCTCTAGAGTAATAATAAATTTATTTATTTATTTTCTATACCGGTTGACATATTTTTATCTTCAGTTGGATAACCCTGTAATGTTTGATTAGTAACATTTTCAGGATCAATTGGTGTAACTCCTGGGCCTGGTTGAGCCATAATACTCTTCTCATTTACTAAAATTGGAATTGTAGTTATTATAGTGATTGTTATTATGAATAGTATTGTTCCTAATACTATTTTGAATCTATTCATTACGTCTCTCTCATTAATTACTTGAATAACATACTATATAGCAACTCTTCTCATATATTAGTTCTAGAACGTTAGAGGGAAGCAGTAAAAAGCAAGTTTGGTAATTATATGAAAAATTTGATTGTTTTACAATAAAGAAAATAAATATTTTTAATAATTTTAATCAATTATATAAAAAATACTTAGATGTTAGATAATTATAACATATTAGTATAAATTCCATAGAATCAATTAATGATCTTTTTTCAAACATTCAGATATCAACTATGGTTCCACTGGAATAATTCATAAAGACTTATTGGATCGATATTACAGATTCTGGTATTACTTAAAATCTTCTGAACTTTTTTTGTCTTGTGATAATAAGGAGAAATATTTTTCATCCAAATTTATTTTAACTAATTCTATCGCATTTTTTAAATTTCTGATTTGATCTATAAGGAATTATTCATTATTCTTAATAGAATTAATAGTTAACTCTTTTAGCAATAGAATAATTTGGTAAATGTGTTATTAAATTATAAACTAATTGAGAATTTGGATGAATTTGGATTGATATCTTTTTTAGTGATTATAAACTTGTGGCTGACAAAGCCATTTTTCTATATTATCGAAAATTTCATTATAATTTTCAGAACTCTATTTTCTATTTTAATTCGGTATTACTATTAACATCTTTATCTTTTTAATAAACCATATTTCTACAATACAGATACAAAATAACGTTAAAAATATTATAATTAGTTAGTTATTGGTTAGTTAAAACCATTTTTGATTGTGGTGTTCATTGTAAAAGTTAGAGCTTTTAAAAAAATATCGTTATAACTTATAGGTTGATCGTAGTATTTTCTGCTATTATCTTTCAAAAGTTAATAGACTGATATTGAAATTCTCATTATTCTTGTTTTCTTATTGTTACTTTTGATCTATTATAATAGTATTAATTGGTTAATAGTGTAACGAATCAAATGACTAAAATTATTTTTATCTATTTTTCTTTTTACACCATGATACTATTCTTCTTCTACTTCTTCTGCTTTTTCTAATAATAATTCTAAACCTAATTGTGAAAGAGGAATTTGGTAAATGCTGTGTTGACTGTTTTTATTATCATCTTTAGCATCAGAATCAATAGCAGCAGGAGAAATTATTGTAACTATTTCGAGCTTTCTATTATTTTTCTTGCATGTTTCGCACAAGATACCTTCTTCGTCATACTTTTCTATTTTTACAATTTCATATTCTCCACAATGTAATAAAATATTTTGACACGAACCGCATTTTATCAGCTCATTAGCAAGTTCTTTAGATTTGGAACAGAATTCTTGCAGTCTAGACATTTTAGATTTACTTGTATGCTGAATAGTCTTTATCATTAGCAGCAGTAAAATTATCTGTCGGTATCTTTGGACTTAATTGGATCTTTTCTCGTATTATTCCTTCTGATCTTGCGCTCATTTCTGCTTTAATTGGTTCTTGAATATACTGTGTCTTAAAAAGATAATCAAACAATTTGGTTTTGAAGAACTCTAAGGTTCTATTTGTATTATCCCATTCGACAGCAATGGCCACTCCACTTAATTCGTCTTTAAAGTTACATAGTTTTGTGATTGTTTTTCCTTCTCTATTTCTTCTTATGTATATTTGTGAAGTATTTTTCTTGATAGTATCAGAAAATAATTCATCTACAGCCTCAGCAGAAAATGGTAACAAATATTGATCCTGTTGACGTATAGGTGATTTTACTCGTTCTGTAATTCTCTCAGTCTTGAAATCTCTTACCCTAGGATCATCATCAGAAGACTCTATAATATTACCTTGTAAATTTCTTTCTGGGTAAAATGTTCTAGAAACTGACTCAAGGATAGAACTATAAAACTTTTCCCAGACTCTTTCTTTTGGTGATTTTATACATGGCCATGAAGGTTTTTTTATTATTTTACACTCACCTGATTCGGTATAACGTATCTTTACATCTATCATGAAGAACACCATTTTTTTCTCAAGTTCCCAATGTTGCATAAAATTTATTACTTGATTGATATTTTGTTGAGATTGTTGTTGATTAGATTTAATATTACTATTAATCAAATTAATTGATATATCTAATTAACACTTAATCTATAAAGATTTTGTTACTAACTACAAAACAGATTAAGTTAAATTATTCTAGTAAATTTTTAGGTGATTGAATTTTATAACAATTGTTAAACAATTGTTAGATCATTTTTGATATTGCTACTAGAACTTTTTCCATAAATTTTTGTTCTGAAATTATCTGTAATGCTTGATTAAATTTCTGTAATATCTCGTGATTCCTCAACTTGTTCAGGATTTAGTAATGTAAAATTTAGATATTTTCAAAGCATTATTAACTAAATTCAATTCTCTTTGTAGAAAAGATATAATTCTTTGATCTGCAGAAGAAGCATCTTTTAAAATATTTCTGCTACTATAAGGACAATTTATTAATAATATATTGATATTCTAATATTTTATTTTATTCATCATTTGGATCTGGTATGTGTTCTTTATACTCAATTAATACTCCTGATCTAGGTTTTAAATAATCTGGAACTTTTATGTCTGTCCTAAGTATTATATTATTATAACTATCAAATTTTTAGATATTCATTATATAAGTTAATTTTTTAATTAGGTCTTCCATTTTTATAGGCTTTTGAATGAAGTAGTCTTCATTGATTGTTTTACCCAACACTAATCGTGTTTTTCTAAATTCTTCATTGAAGGTTGCAATTGCAGTTAAAAAACATATTTTTACTTTAGGATCTTGTTCTCTAATTTTAGTATATAATTGGAATCCATCCATTTTTGGCATCTTTATATCAAGAATTACCAAATCATAAAAATTGATTTGGTAATTATCTAATGCAGAAATAGAATCGGTAAATGAATCTACTTTGAATCCATTATCTTCCAAAATACTTTTTATTGTGAAAGTAATATCCGGTTCATCATCTATTAATAAGATAGAATTTTTAGTCGCTGTCACTATCAGTGTTATTGTTACTGTTATTAATTATATGTTACTTATCATTTATTACTATCTCGTTAGTTTTAGCTATAGGAAGCATAAAATAAAAAGTAGATCCTATGCCATTAGAATTATTTTCTGCCCATATTCTACCACCATGAGCTTCTATAATCTTCTTAACTATAAAGAGACCAAGACCAGTACCTTGATCTGATTTG
>DATFBJ010000233.1:0-4518 GCA_035253885.1 Nitrososphaeraceae archaeon | reverse complement strand
AGCAGCAGCAACTACAAAAAGAAAAACAACAACAACACCAGCAAAGAAAGCAGCAGCAACTACAAAAAGAAAAACAACTGAAATTAATGAACTACAAAAACCATCAGAAAATGTTTCAGAAACTCCAACAGAAACTCCAACAGAAACTCCAACAGAAACTCCAACAGAAACTCAATTTTTTACCACCGAAACTGCAAGAGAAACTCCAACAGAAACTCCAACATAGCACACTCAATCGGAAACTAATTCAAATTAATACTATACCTGTATGATGATATCAGCATATAGTAATCATCATTTACTTTATCTACTTTTTTCTTATTTTTTATTATGTAGTCAAATTTGTTCATTTTTACAAATTAAATTAAAATATAAATTATAAATATCGTATTGTCCTTAGAATGATTGCTAATCTTATATATTAGGTATATTTGTAGCTGGTGTATCTTATGATGAAATCGCGTATGTATGATTCTACTAAATTAAATTTTATTAAATTACTAAAATTATTTGAAGAATCAATTGATGATGTTGTAGCAATAACTAGAGCATTTAGTATTGCATATGTTATTCATAGAGGAAAATTCTATGATAACATAAGATCAGAACCATACATTAACCATACTCTCAGAGTTGCACTGATTCTTGCTAGTGAATTAAAAATAAAAGATAAAGATGTTATAATTGCTGCTATTCTTCATGATGTCTTTGACAAGACATATACAAATCCATTTCAGGTAGATCTTCTTAAAAAAACAATTGGAGATAAAGCACTAAATCTAATTTTATCTACAACTAAATTTAATATAAAGAATATGGAATCTAATGAATACTGTAAGCTAGTTTTAAAAAGTTCCAAATTTGTAAGATATCTTATTCTAGCAAATAGATTAGATAGTGTACGAATTTTAAAGAGTTCTATTCACAAAGACAAGATACAGCGATTCAAAAAAGAAACTCAAGAATATTTTTTACCAATTGCTAATTTGACTGATGATAATTTAGTTTTTAAATTATCTGTTGCAATGTACGAATTAAAATAACTTGAATCTAGATTAACTTTCAAAATTGATTTTTAACTACTACTTATAATTTAATTTAAGATAAAATTTTAATTTGTCATTAGTCTAAATCTTGTATAATCATTAATTAATATGTCATAATTTCAAAAAAATTTGTTTATATCGATAATCTAAAGTTATTTTTCCTGACACCTTTGGCCGATATTTTTTTTATGGTTTTTCCAGTGCTTTATACATCCAATAAATTTATGTTCAGTACAACCACAAATAAAACATCGGTCAATTATTTTTCCTGAATCTTTTTCCAATACTTATTATAAAACTTCTATCTATATTAATTTATTATAACTTTAGGAAACGAATAATAGCTATGACAGATAATACTAAATTTTCTTTGAATTTAATTATTTAAACATGGATTTCCTTCAATATTGACAATATAATTTTCACCATGTGATACAATACTATATCTACATCCAACAATTTTGCTTACAACATAGAGATTTGTCCTTAAATGTTCAGTAACTTCTCCTATCAAATATCTTGATTTACCATTTGCTAAACTTGCAGGTATTACTAACATATCTGCAAGATATTGATCAACACAAACCTTTTTATTATAATTTTTAAGAAACTTAATTGCTGCTTCTTTTCCAACATATTCAGCAGATTTCTTTATTTCTCCTATTGAATCTCCCCCAATATAAGGCCCAAAGTCAGATTTAGAATAAACCAAAATTGATGTTCCTGGTGAAATAGCATTTTCAATAGCTGCCACACAGTTGTTACAGACCAGTTCATTTCTTTCTAATGTTAATATAGCTGAAGATATTTGACGATCTAATACATGGTGTGGCAAATTAGAACAAATTCCTATAATTTTTGGATCGATTCCTTTATAGTCTATAAGATCAATTAAATCTAAGTTTTTACAGGGAAAAATTTTTGCATTAACAATTCCACCTCCCTTCGGATAATATCCTCTTCTTAATACGTTAACATTGAAGTTTATTCCAATAATTTTATAAGCCTCTGAAACTACATACCTTAAATAATCAATAGTAGGACTCATTCTAACATCTGTTCCACCAATAATTTGTATATCAATAAATTTTTTAGATAAAGCTATAGATGGAATTAATGCCTGTAATACCATAGATATGCTTCCAGCAGTGCCGATGTCAACTTTAATTGCCTTGGAATTATCTTCGAAATATTTATTAGGTGTAAATCGTAAGAATTGGCTTCCAAGAATGAGATTTTCAACTTTAGCATTGAATATATCTGCAAGTATTTTTATTGTATGAATATGTTGAGCTCGTAATCCACTTTTTGGTCTATTTGATCTAATATTGTATATTTCCACTGGTTTTTGCAAAAGTACCGATAGTGATATAGTAGATCTAAGTATTTGCCCACCTCCTTCTCCAAAAGAACCATCTATATTTAACAATAATATTTAACTTGAAGTAAAATTAATAATTAAATTTATTGCAATCAATCAAAATTATCTTTATGTTTACTATCTTATTTTAAAATTAGATACTAATTGAATAATAGTCATTTAATATTTATCTATATTTAAACTAAAAGGATTAATAGATGAATATTATAATATCTTCTAATGCCTACTGCATATGTTTTGATAAATTGTGATCTCGGATCTGAAGATGATATAATTAAAGAATTAAAAAAATTACCAGAAGTTGTTGAAGTAAGTGGTGTCTTTGGTGTTTATGATATTATAGTTAGAATTCGTTCGGAATCAATGGATAAATTGCGTGAAGTTGTAACTTGGAATGTTAGAAGAATAGATAAAGTGAGATCAACCTTGACTATGATGGTAATTGAAGGTCAAGGAGATAAGGATATAAATTAACAATCACATTTGCTGTAAAATATTTTTTATTATTCTAATTGTTTTCATTATTTCTTCTTCATTATTGAAAAAGTGTGGAGATGCTCTGACTACTTTTTTTCCATTTAGTAAATCTCGTTCAGCCATTATAATTCCTTCTTTTTCAAGTTTTTCCTTTAATAAATTAGATTCAATTTTTGAACTTGAGAAAGAAACTATTGAATTCCGTAGTTTTTTATCATCTATTCCATGAACATCAATACCATCTATTTTCAATAACTCATTTCTTAAAATTGATGAAATTTTCAAATTCTTTGATATTATTTTAGGCATTCCTATTCGTAAGATATATCTAATAGATGATTCTAAACCTGCAAGTCCGGGATAGTTACGAAATCCTGTTTCAAATTTTTGTGGGATATCCTTATGAATTACAGAATTATTTGAAATAATTTTTCCAGATTCACCACCTATACTATCTGGAATTAAAGTGTCTTTAGATCTTTCACTACAATAAAATATTCCTATCCCTAACGGACCACAAATCCATTTAAAACTGGGAAATGCCATGAAATTACATTCAATTTTTTTAACATCTACATTTATAGAACCAACTGATTGAGCCGAATCAATACAATAAAGTAAATCATTTTCTTTTGCAATTTTTCCTGCTTCTTCTACAGGCATTATGGAACCATTATTATACAATACATGACTCAAAACTAATAATTTAGATTCTTTTAATTTAGATAATTCCTCTAATTCATCTATGTCAAAAAATCCATTTTGATCTATTTTTAATATCTTTATTTTTAGCTTTTTCCTTTTAGCTATATATAACCATGGAAAATAATTTGCGTAATGTTCATGTCTTCCTCCCCTAAGAATTATTATGTCTCCTTTTTTCCAATCTATGCTATTTGCAACAAAATTTAATCCTTGTGTAGTGCTTTGTGTAAAACTGACTTCTATTGCATTACAATTTATCAAATGCTTTATCCTTGATCTTGTTTCTTCTATCATCTTTTCTATATACTCCGTTATATCTTCAGAATCAGGCCCCTGTTCTGAATATTTTATGAGGAAATTTGTAATAGATTTTATAGAAGGAACAGATAAAGGAGCAATTGAACCATTATTTAGATAAGTTTTTTTCAAAGTAATTGGAAAATCCTTAATAATTTGTTGTTCAATATTGTCTAACAATATTATATTTTATATATTCAACATATTTTAATTCATGTATATATTGCATAATATCATATCTAACCTTCTAACTATTGATGGATTAAATACATTGTTATTTTATAATCCCTATGCAAAACTTTGTTTTACCTCAACACTTACTTCTTATTTTAGAAAAACAACTTATCTTGATTTTGATACAACTTATACTGCTTATATTAGAGCAAAATTAATAAAAAATTCTTCTTTAAAGAATATATTCTTATTTACGCCAAATGAAGGAGAATTGGAATTATCAATAAACAAAATACTTTCTGATATTTCCAATTCTTCATTATTAATAATTGATTCATTAAATAGTTTTTATAATCTATATTACAAAAAAATTGATATGGAGTCATTAAAAGGAATTTCTAATATTCAATATACTCTTTCAAATTTTTTAATGATATT
>DATFBJ010000232.1:0-5822 GCA_035253885.1 Nitrososphaeraceae archaeon | reverse complement strand
TTATATGATATTAACTGGATCAAACTACAAAAAATATTTTATAGATAACATACAAATTCAACCACGAATATTTTGGAAATCTAATATAGGAGAACTTGTTTATGGTAATTTAGGTCAATCCATGATCTATTATACTCCCGGTGAATCTGAATTATCAAAATCTCCTATAACAATAAATTTGTACTTCCAATATGATCATAATCTAGAAGATTTACAACAAGCAATTCTTTCTGATAGTAAAAAGCTTTGGATATTAAGACAACCACCTTTGAGGCTCTTTTAATATTACTATTATTTAACTTATAATATTAATCGTATTATTCATAATGCATAGATAGGATTAATTCCTAGTTTATGGCATTATTGCTTCATGAATTCTATAAAAGATAGGATTGGAACCCAGAGTTCAATGGGGCCAGTGGTTTCCGTTGTGATATTGATTCTAAAAGAGGATTCAAAATATTTAGGTTATTGTGATCTATAAACATTTCTATTTACTATTTCTTTAACTTTATTAATTGAATATATATTTCAAGATCTGTTAATAATGTAATATTTGTTATTTTATATGAAGTTATATTGATTCTTATTTTCTAATTGATCATCAGTAGTCATTTAATCCTTGTAATATAACAAGTAGTTAGACAATCTAATAAGGTTGTATTTCAAAAATTAAAACAATAAAAAAAGATATCTATTGGTTAGAAGAAGATCTTTCTATTTTCTTGAGAAAGTTAAAGTAGTTCTGAATTGATTCATTATAGTATTTTTGTGCAATTTCTACTGATTTATTAAAAGTTTCTGTAGATCCCAATAGAGCATCATTTATTTGGTTTGTAGCATTAATTGTATTATCTGTAATAGTTTGGTTGGCCTTGTTGTAAATATCTGTATATCTTTGTGGAGAAGTAGAATCAGTTCTATAAGATTTAGATGTAACATCTAAAAATCTTGATATCACTGATTGATAAGTTTCAAGAAGATTCTTTTGCAATTCTACAAAGTTGTTTGTGATTGATTGGAATGTATTAATAGCATTTTGTTGATATTTGCTTGTTGTATCGATACTTTTCTCTATAATTTCATTGCTTGTCTTTTGATATTGATTGATATTTTCATTGAATTTATTTGTTGCATCTGAAATCTGTTGTTTTTGTTGGTCTAGAAATTTCTCTGTTTCATCTTTTATAGTACTAGCATGTTTTTTATTTTCTTCTCTTACATTTGCCATATTAGTATTTAATACATGTTTATCCAATTTATAAGTAATAATAAATTAAAAAAAGTAATACTTAATTTATCAGTTTAGATAAATGTTGATGGCATTATTTTATTCTAAATTGTTAATAATTTTCTAATTTATCAAAAAATTGTGTTGTATCTAACATTTCTAAATGTTCCTCAGTTGAAAAGACAAGGAACAGATTTACAAAATTTCTAAATCATGGTTTTCTATTTTGGAATTCGATAATATTTGATGAAATAATTTTATTATTCAAATCATTTACTGGTATATAGTTCTAATTACTCAATAAAAAACACTAGATATATACAAGTTTTATAATTAGTATATTTTAAGGGCTGTACTCTAACAATTTTATGTGAAATAAAAATTTAGCCATTCTTTACAAATGGTGGAATGAAAATAATAATATTCCATACGAATTAGAATGTAAAGAAGTAGAAAATTATGATAAAGTTATGGAATCACATCCTAATTATCTAAATATATTCTATAATCTTGCTTTAGTGTATAAACAAAGGCTGAAGAAGATTTATTTAGTAAAGGTAAAAGAGGGTATTCCAAGTAAATCAATAATCATTTCTTTATTTTTTGCTATTGTTGTCATAGCCTCATCTATAACCATTATACCGGTTTATTCCAACTACTAAGTAGGTTATGACATTTTTTAAGTATTGATGTTAAACTATTAACTAGTCCTAAAATAATACTAAAAAATTTGAGATGGTTTAATCTTTTGTATTGTTTTGCTTCTTCCTCGGTTATTTTAAAATAGACTGTAGTACTATCAAAATAGTCAACCAAGTTCTTTGGAATATAGAATCTGTCATTATCTGCACGAGTCCATTTTTGAGATACTATGTATTTACCTGAAATATCTTTAGTTTCACCAAGATCACATGTCTCATAAAATCCTCTTGCCTCTTTATTGACAATATCTATAAAATTAAATTCAGTAAAATCACTTGTCATCTATTTGTCTGTAATACATTTTATTTAAGCCTTCTACTTCAACCATTAGAGACAATTTATTAAAGCAATAGCGCTCTAAAGAGTACATCCCATAACAATAGAAGATTATAGAGGTATTGTGTACACATATTTGTCTATTTTTGATTGTTATTCATACATTCACTTTATTAATATACTATTAAATTAACTAAGATCACATCATAATTCGAACTAGTTGAACAGGTTGTGAATTAGAAGGTCGGCTATGACAGTAATTGCCAAGTATGCCTAACAAGTTTTAGATAAATATTATATTATTTAGTAATATTAGAAATTTATATATTATTCGTTATTAAAATTCTCAGAGATATAATATAATAATTAAATAGTATCAAAATTTAATAATTTCATTGTTGACGTTATAAGAGTTATGAATAAGAAATATATTTAAAAGTCTTTATCCTTTTAACCGGTTCCATAAGTAATTGCTAAATAAATATTATCGTATAAGAAAATAGAACAATTGATTCATATTCACATTAATAAAATTTATTATTTTTCTTTATATAAATTATTACACTTTACATATTGTTGATTAGAAGGGAAGTTATAAAATATGGTACACAAAGTGTGTTATAATAGTATTAAACATAATAAAATTAAAAATAAAGACCATTACAACAACAACAAACATAATCTGACAATATTAATGGTATCTACAGAATATCCACCGATGTTAGGTGGGGTTGGAAGATATACTCACAATTTAACAAGAGCATTACGTAAATTAGGAAATACTGTTTATGTGGTTTGTAATGAGAATGGTGATGGAGATTTTTTTGGTTTGTATCCTTTCAACAAAAATAATTCAGAACTATTATTAGAAATAGTACACAAAGTAGAACCAGATATTGTTCATATTCAATTTGAACATGGATTATATGGATTGAAATTGGATTCAATAAATCCAAGAAATACGTATACCACTATTGATACTTTTTATGATATTTGTGAGATTCCTATTGTCACAACTTTTCATTCTGCCTATACTTTTAAACAGTGGATGACTATGGTTGAACCATTAAAAACTAAAAGTGGATTAATAAATCAATTAAAATCAAAAAAGAATTACTTATTTCAATATTGGAAATACCTCATAAACTATAAATCATTCCATAATTTAAATAATGACAAATTATCGAAAAGCAAGTGTGGGATAGTCTTTTCAGAATACCTCCAAAATTTGGTTAATGAAAAAAGGAATAATAATCAATACACTTATGATAATAAAGAATTTGATTCTAATATTAAAAATAGTATAATTTATCATGGTGCACAATCTATTGTATCAGTTTTGCCAGAAATAAAAAAAGAAGAAGCAAGACCAAAATTTGGTCTTCCCGTTGATAAAACAAAAAGGATAGCACTAGCGATAGGTTTTAGAACTGGTACCAAAGGATGGGATATTCTAAAAAAAATTAATGTGCCAGCAAATTGGCTAATAGTAATTAATTCATCTAAAAATCACTACAACATTGAGAATTATAAACCAGAAATAATAACTAAAAACAAGTCAAATAATATAACAAAAATTATTGATATACAAAGAGATTTCCTAAGTGAGAAAGATCTTTCGCTTTTGTTTTATGCATCAGATGTTATTCTATTACCTTACAAAGTAAGTTCTGGTTCAGGAGTGATGTTCGACGCCTTAGCACATGGACTTCCATTTATTGCAACAGATTTACAATTCTTTAACGAATTTGCCAGGAAAGGCTTAGGAATAACTGTAAAAAGAGATCCTTGTGAATTTGCAAAGGCATTAAATGAAATGGAAAATAATTATCATTTTTATTCAAAAGCAGTGAATAAATTTAAATTAAATTTAGAATGGGGTACAGTTGCAAATCAACACAATGAACTTTATCTTGATATATTAAAATGCATACATTCTATAAAAAAAATGCAATCATCATCAACAACTATTGCATATAGTAATAATTCAAAAATGAAGAATAGATAATATAATCTTAAACCAATTGATGCTATAATCAAGAATGAGATGAAATTTTGAGTTATTTATCGATTCCAAATTATTGATTTTCTTTCCATATTCATAATGTTTGTATAAATAGAATTTCATGAATTTTTTGTTCATTAAAATATAACAATAGTATTCATAATATTTGTAAAAAGTTAAAAGAATTCTGTCAGATTGAATCCATTAGTTGTATTCACGGGTTCGATTAAAACCATGAGAAATTCGACATGAGTTAATTAAGTGTCTTATTAATAGTAAAGCCATAACCCTCTACCAATGGAAAACAAATAAAGACCAATAGTTTTGTTGTAGAAGGCTATGACTAATGAATGATTACTTCTTTTTTGGATATATTGGCTTTGATAAATATACTATTTAAAAATTGGAAATAAATTAATTGTCATAGCCTGAACTAAATTGAGAGGAGATGAACCACCAAAAGATGATTAATTGGTTAGAAGGTCCAGGCTATGACATTTTATGACATACGATTCATGATTTTTTGCCAACGGTCTTGGATCGGATCGAGGCTGGATACAATTAGTATAAATTGTATTTGTTATTTCTTGAAATTCTCATTCTCTGCTTTGAATATTTATTTTTCTATCATTTTAATTTCGAGAAATTATAATCAATATAAATGGGAACATATTATTGATACTATCACAATGTTAAAGACCACAAATAAAAGAGATAAAATTAAAAGAGTATTGAAATGAGGCTTTTGGTGGTTTTACTATATTCTTTATTACAATATTAGTTTTTATGACAACTCATGATGCCTTCATAGGTAATTCTTCTCAAGTAGAAGAATACTGTGCTAAATATGGCCTTTTAGCATCTCCTGAATGTTGGAAATAAAATACAGATTAATTACCATAGTCTGAACTATTATAGTAGTAGTGTGAATTGGTTTATAGATACTGCTAACTACAATAAATCCAGACTATGACAACAACAACTGGCTTGTTTGGTTGGTTGGTGAATATCTATGTCTATATTCTATGATTTTTGAAGTTTGTAAAAAAAATTACAAATGAAATATTAACAGCATTAAATAAGGAAGGTGAAGAAGGAGAAGAAAAAGAAAATATCGACAATCTTGATAATAAAGAATTTGAGAATAAAATTACTGAATTAGAATCAAGTCTAAATAAAAAAGATAAGAAGAACAACAACAATAACAAGAAATGAGCTCTTCTAATTCTAGTCATATTATTACTGCTATGTTTTATTTATCAGAAAATCTAGCTATAGAGATACAACAATAAAAAATGAATAATTTAATAGATAGTTATGAAATATTTTTTATAAAGTATGAGAAAAGAGGTTACTCAATATACCCTGCTTGTTGTAATTCTAGCTCTTCTTATCTATATTGCTGTAGTCAGTACTGGATCTATAGCAACAACTGGCCAAAATAAAAGTTCACTTGATGAAATACACGAATCTAATACAGCTGCTTATGAATTAGTATCAGGCAATTTAGATTATGTTCATAGAGCAGACATGAATAGAGCAACTCAAACAGTACTTTTAAACGGAATAACTCTCAATTCTAGTGAGTTTATTATATTGTATGATTCG
>DATFBJ010000231.1:0-3791 GCA_035253885.1 Nitrososphaeraceae archaeon | reverse complement strand
TGAATCATAGTTTATTCATACTACCAGTTTTTACTTTACTCTTGTTTTATTGATTCTATTAATGTTTGGACAAATACAACAACAAGCATTTACAGAAACTGTAGATTCTCAATGGTCTAATGGAACATCTATGCCAACCTCTCGATCAGAAATTACTGCTACCATAATTGGAGATAATATCTATGTTATTGGTGGATTGGATAAATCCGGTAATGTACTAGATACTGTAGAAGTTTAATAACATAAAAAATGATTCATGGAAGACAGTAGCACCTTTACCACAACCATTGCATCATACTACTGCTTCAAATTTTGATGGGAAAATTTATGTCATTGGCGGTTTTCCTACTCCTATTGCTAGTAATTGGATGGCAAGTAACAAATTATTTATATATGACCCTTTAGAGGACAAATGGTCTGAAGGTCAACCAATGCCTACTGCTAGAGGTTCAACGGCTGCAAATTTTGTTAATGGAACTTTATATGTCATTGGCGGTTACGGTTTCTCAGTACTCAATGTAAATGAAGCATACAATCCATTGTTGAATGAATGGACATCTAAATCATCAATGCCTACGCCTAGACATCATGCTGGATCAGCAGTAGTTGATGATAAAGTATTTGTAATAGGTGGAAGAATCCTTGATCTTCCTCCTATTGTTAATATAAATATCAATGAAAGATATGATCCTAAAGAAGATAAATGGATAACTCTTGAACCAATGCCTTCAAATAGAAGTGGAATTAGTGCAACATCTATCAATAATACTATTGCAATCTATGTATTTGGAGGTGAAAATCTTAATAAAACTTTTAACAATAATGAAAAATATAATGTTAAAAGTAATAAATGGGAATCTCAAGAGCCTATGTCTACTGAACGCCATGGATTAGTAGTTGTGTCTGTTAATGATAAAATATATGTAATAGGAGGTGAACCTCAACCTAGATTGAGTGTGACTAATATAAATGAAATTTTTAATATTCAATGATGAAGATAATTTTTGTTATTAAAGAGACTTGAAATCACTCAAGCTATTCTATGGCTGGTTCAGATGGATGAATTGTTTTTGACATGATATTTTTAGCCCAGACTCATAGACAATAAACATTCATGACTTAATTTGAACTTAACAATTCCTCTTCTGGCACTGTACATAATTTCTTTTAATATATTTTTGAAAACAAATGAAATAGATAACTAAAAGAACTTTTGCTTCTTGATATATATTTATCTAGAACTATTTGTTGTTGTGGCTGTCCTATATATTAAAAAGAGTACTAGTGTTTAGGGATTTCAAAAATAAAATGCCCTGTTGGAAGTGATGATGTTTTTATTTTATTTTCAGTGTTAGATATTATTTTGACCATTGGGGTTACCAGAAACTGTCTTGCAGACGCTGTTAATGGTTTTTTATAAATGATTATCAATCATTATATCAATTCCCTTACTTCAAAAGAGTTAACTATATTACAGGTTTGTGATTCTCCTTCTGCAATTGTTCCTGCCCCACCTCAGAAGGATAGAGTACAATCTCCTGTGATTGTTACAAACTAATTTATATACTAGTTGCCAATGAAGGTAGGACACCCTACAATTATTTTGAAATGGGTTAAGGGGGAGGAGGAGTGATATCAGCGATTAAAAATGGATTTATTGTATTACAGGTTTGTGATTCGCCAGCATCTATTGTTCCTCTTGCTTCTGCTTCTAGGGGTAATGTTTGAAAGAAAGTACAATCGCCTGTAAATGATGACTCTAAAGTCAACATCAAAGCTCGGTCTGGGTTATTCTCAACAAAAGTTTGAATGTCATCACTAACTGATTCCTCTAGTGTTTCTAATACTGCATAATTACCTGGACCCAATGTAATATCTGTTCCGGTAGTTGAACCAGGAAATGTAGATGACGGAACTGGATTGTTGCCTCCACTCGAAAAGTAAATTGGTCTTCAGTTATTAGTTCTAATAACTGTTCACAATCACCTTCACGGGCATTGCTATCGTCACAAGTAAGTTGTTTAGTTACTTTCAATCTAGCTGTTGTTGGTTCTGGTTCTAGTGGTATTGTTGATACTATATCGGAGTTAGTATTATTGTTATTAATTACACAATCACAGTTTTTACCTTGCTTGTTATTATTACCGTGTCCTTCATAATATCCAGTATATGAGTCAGCGCCTAGGTATACTTGTCCTTTATTGCCAATATTGACATCTCCACTGTTAATACCGTTGATATTTAGGTTAGAATTGATACACTTTATTTTGTTTATATTGACACTTTTACTATTATCTTTCTCAGATTTATAGTAATTATTATTGTCATGCATTCCATCATCATTATAGTATGGTTGGGCTTGTGCATTTGTCATAAATGATGATGAAATGAAAATAAAGAGGCAATTGTTCCAGTTACTAAATAAATGCTAAAAATATTGCACTAGTTGTTTTTGTTGATACTATTTTACTATTATGCAATATTTACATATGTTATATTTGATTATATCTGAAATACTACAGATGAATAGATACTTATTGAATATAAAGTTGTAATAGTCAATTTTTAAAAAAAACTATAATAAGATGAATATAGTGAACTATTATAATCATTAATTAAAAAAAGAATAATGTAGTTTTTAGATTATATAAAATATCGATAGCATAGCAAAAATATGAGTCTATTATATAGAATATACTACTAACTTATATATAGCTTTTAGAAACTTATTATGTTTGAAAATGTAAGAAAAATAAAATTTATTAAATATCCTGTGTTAAGTTTATACCAGAGAGTTCTTCTTCAAGTTTCCTTTTTTCTTTTTCATATGTATTTATTATTTCATTTGCACTTTTTTGTTCAACTGATATTTTTTTTATTTAGTCCAACTGTTTTTCTTGTTTTTGTTTAATTTTTTCACCCAGTTCGGCTTCCATTGTATCAACCTCTGGAACCTAAAAACCAAGAAAACATTTTCATAAACGATCTACCTACACAAAGATCAATTAACAGTGAAAGAATATTCATCAAGTTTTTAGAGGTAATATTGTATAAATAGTTTGAGATTATTTAGATTAGGTTTCAGTTATGGAAAGAACATTATTATTGCATTATTATTGTAAAGGTCGTGTTGTGTTTTTATACTTCATAGTTATTATTGTTAGATATAGAAAATTAAAGAGATTGCTATTGTCTAACTTTTTTTAACTTTAAAAATGATAAAATTTTAATTATGAGTAATGTTGATCCCTTATCAAATATAAGAACTCGATTAACTCACAGTAGAGAAGATCTTACTAACTATGAAAATATGTGGAGAGAATATAACAAACGAGAATCAACAATATTTAATAATGACATTGAATACACATTTAAAAGCTTAATCAACAATCTCAAACTGTTATTATGGGAAGTAGAATTATTTTGTATAAGACATGAAATTCTTAAAGAAGAAGTAAATGTACTTGAAAGATTTGTATATCAATCACCTCATATAGCAAACAATCCAACATTGAAAAACCAACTTGACAATGAATTAAAGGATTTGAAAAAAAGAATAAATGTTGAGTATAAATCCTTCTTAAAACATTTAGAACGAGAAGAAATAAAATGATATGATTTTCAATAATTAATTATTTTGAACTTTATGAGTTTTCAATTGGTTTATCGTCAGGGTTAGGATTTTCAGTCTTTTTCTTCTTTTTTTTGCTAAATCTCTCCCACAAATCTTTCAGATGCATACATATTATATGGTAAAAATAGCTTAAAGGGATTATGGGTGTCATACAGAG
>DATFBJ010000230.1:0-3578 GCA_035253885.1 Nitrososphaeraceae archaeon | reverse complement strand
ATGCTAAAAGCTTTAAAACATTTGTAAAATATTTTATTAGTATTAAGATCTATGGATGCTTATGAATGTATAATAACAAAATTAGATATAAGAGAATATAGTACACAAGATGTTCCTTTAGAAATAAGACAAAAGATACTTGAAGCCGCACGATCAACAGGAACCGGCCTTAATACTCAACATTGGAAATTTATATTAGTAGAAAAAAAAGATAATCTCAATAAACTTTCAGAAGATAGTACAAGCGGAAATTGGATAGCAGAAGCCAATTTTGCAATAATAGTTCTGACCAATCCAAAATATAAATTTCATTTGATTGATGCAGGAAGAGTTCTTCAAAATATGCAATTGACTGCTTGGAATTACAGAATTGGTTCAGGTCTTTTTACAGGCATTATAGAAGAAAAACTTCGAAGAGACTTCAAAATTCCAATGGATATGCATATTTCTACAATAATCGGATTTGGTTATCCAGCAAGGATGTTGACCGGTAAGAAAAAGAATCGTAAATCGCTTGATGAATTTGTTTACTATGAAAATTATGGTATCGCCTAAATATAAAAAATTATTATATAATTCCAATATATTAGAATAATAATTTATAAAACTAATATTATTTATCTATAGGAAGGACAATTAGTGCAAATAGAATTACATATTAATTATTCTAATTACCAATAATTGATAAGTATCTAAAATTGTAGATAGTATAAATTATATGCATGTATAAAAAGGTAAATTACAATATATTAAAAGTTATTTTATAGCTATAGATAGATTTATGTTCTATATTTTTGTATATTGTTAAACCATCCATCATTTTTTGCAATAGCTTCAAAAAATTTTTCTCTTTCTCTATGAGAGAAAATTCTTGTCAGTACTGCATCAACTTCTATATCAGACCATTCTATCTTATCTACATCTGCCATATAAGATCTAACAGCATTATCTCTAATTTCTACATGCATAAGTATATTAGGATCATTGTTAATATCGCTCATTATAGAATATAATAGTCTTCAACTTAAATATATAAATTTAACATTTAGTTTTATACATAAAACATTTTAATTTTTTAGAACGTTTTTAGGCAGGGATATTATTCAAATTTAGCAAAAAAATATTAATTTACTAAAACAATTATAGATAGTTTCACTTTTTTTAAAAAATAAGTTTGTAATAATTAGGTAATTTTCTCATGAATAGAGGATATAATAGTATATCTGGAGCCAAAATTAATATCGAAACAACAACCATCGCTTTCTTCTGCAGAAAGAGAACCATTAGTTGATGTCTCTTCTACAGATAAAGAAGTAAAAATTGTAGCAGAAATGCCTGGAATAAGTAAAGAAAAGATAAGAATTATGTATACGATAAAAATGTAGAGATAAAAAGTGAAGATCCAATTAGAAATATCATAAAACAATAGAAGTTCCAGAAGATATTGATATAGAGAGGGCAAAGTCAAATTACAACAATGGGATTTTAGAAATAACATTCAAAAATAAAGAACAACAAAAACCAAAAGATAGACAAATAAATATTGAATAATTAATTTGACTGATAACTTAATATCTCTTTTTCTAATAGTCTTTACTATTTTTTATATTTTTGGAAAGTATATTGTTAGTACAACTTTATTGTCTTTTATTCAAGACTATAGTTGTAGTTACCATAGAAGAATTAGGGACGAGTACTATTTTATTATCACTAGTGTATAACTTGGTTGTAATTAAACCGATATCAAATATAACTCCTGTATTATTAAAGGCGGTAATTTCATCTCCTAATTTAAATGGTCTAAGTATAGATAAATATAAACCTGCAATAATATTTCCAATTATATTTTGAGAAGCAAAGCCTACTACTAGACCAGATATAGTTCCTATAGATGCTGCTACAATAGGATCGTTACTTAAATAAGAAATGATAATTGCTATTATCACTATTGACCCTAAAATTCTCATAAGAATTTTTATAGATTTTGAAGTATCTTTTAAATAATCATAAGTAAGATCATGAAATGCATTACTTATTATTTCTATAACAAAATAACCAACTATAGAGACTTGTATACTTTGTAACAGCATAAGATAATTTTTAGGTATTATAGGTTCTAAAAAATACTCTATTGTAACAAATGTTATTGTAAATATAATACCTAAAACAACAATTCTTTTAATAAATTTTGATTTTGTTTGTTTAGCTTTAAGATTTTTTTCAGATGAATGAGCATTATCACTATCTATGTTATTAATTATATTATCACCAATATTACTATTTTTTTCGTTATTAGGGTCCATATATCAACAACTTAAATGTAGTAGAAAATATGTTTATTGATAATATCAAGTTATCATCATCACAAAACAGTAAAAGTTTTCTATAAAAAAAGAAAGACTTTTAATTGTAGCAATATTATGCTGATAACTATCCAAAAGTAAATACTTTTATCATAAGATCTTTTTTCACAGAGTGTTATTAAGTTTCAAAATTATATAAAGAAAAATTTTAAAACGAATTAAAGTATGGTATTTATCTAATAGTAATTTTATTATCGATATTAATAACCATGATAGTTTTATTAAAAAATATACACATTGACAATAGTGATCAATAGTAGACAATCTAGTTATGATCAAGTAGTAATGTCCTGTTTTTTACTATCTACTAAAATTCTTATGAGTGAAGAACGATAACATTGAATAATTTGAATTATGAAGCTGTCAAGAAATTAAATTGAGGAGGAGACCTATTGCTTTCCTGTACTGTATGTATTTAAAAATATCATTATTAAAAACTGCATTAATATCATACTTTTAACTAAGGATCAAATAAATTGATAATAGTCTATATTCCATTTTTTAGATAAATATTATTTATCAATTTCTAATTTATTATAACGAAGAAATACTGTTATAAAGAGAAAACGCAATATATGCACTCTTTAGTCTAACAAAAGATATAATTAAGTATCCTATTTGTTATAATATTTGATTCTGGAAGTAAATCCATATAAGTAATATTGTCCTTTGTTATTTAGAATGAAATATCAAAACATATTTGTCTATTCAGTACTTGCAATTGGACTACTATCTATTCCATCATTGTTAGATAGTATCTATGGACAGACTAATGCAACACAACAAAACCAAACAGCAGGACAACAAGCACAAAACCAAACAGCAGGACAACAAGCACAAGCTTTGAGCCCCGATATTCAAGCATTATTAACGACACAAGATATCCCAGAATTAAAAGATAATTTAATGGAGGCAAAGGAAGCATTAGCTAATGGAAATACTGAAGAAGCATTAGCAAGTATTACAGATGTTGAAAACCAATTGTTAACAGTACAACCTCAACCTAAATTTACAGGTGATTTTAAGAATATTAAAGATTCTATATCTAAAGCAGACCTTAATAAAGCATTAGATGATCTTAGTAAAGTTCAAACTGAGCTATTAAAAGCAGAGACTGAAATATTCAAAGCTGGAATGAATAATCCTCAATTAATGGAAGAATATGGAGGTGACGGCGGAGACGGCGGAGACGGCGGAGACGGCGGAGACGGCGGA
>DATFBJ010000229.1:0-2360 GCA_035253885.1 Nitrososphaeraceae archaeon | reverse complement strand
AATTGAAGGTCCAACAATAATGTTGTTAACTTCCTTTAAAATTATTTTATCGTCCTCTCGAGAATATACTACGATATGTGGGCCTAGTTTCTGTTTAGCATAATTAAGCATTCTTTGTAAAGTAGCCTTGTACTCTGGTCTCTGAGTGTAACTCTTTAACTCTTTTGTTATTGTATCAAATGTAGCTTCCATATTTGCATTAATTGCATCAAAGAGAATTTTTTTTGCCTTTAATCTTGCTGCCTCGACTATTCTTGCTGCTTCTCGCTGAGATTTTGCTTTTGCTTCATCAGAATACTGCTTTTCCATCTCTTTTATAGTACTTTCCTGTGTACTCTGAATTTTTGCTTTTTTTTCTGCCAACGTACTATCAAGAATTTCTATTTTCTGTTGTTTTCTTTCTTTTATCTCTTTGATGAAAGTATAGGAGATACTCATTTGACCACTTCTCTCATCACATTATAAGATACCCAATAAGAGAATTATTCCCAGTACAAAGCCTATAATCCAAAGAGTTTCAGGGATGACAAAGAAGAATAGAACTTGACCAAATTTTTCAGGTTTTTCTGCTATTATTCCCATTCCTGCAGCACCAATACCTTGCTGTGCATTACCAGTTCCTATTAGACCTCCTGCAATAGCAATTGCAGCAGCTATTGCTAACAATGGCTTTGTTAATCCTGCATTTGAAGGAGTTGGGTGTTCTTGAGCAAATGCTTGTGTAGAGAATAATGTAAAACCGGCAATTGCCAATCCTGTTATTATTGCAATAATTGACAATTTTGAATGATTATATCGTATCATAATTAGCTAAGGTTTATTGCAACGGGGTATTAATAAGAGTTTTCATAAAAAAATTTTATATTTAAATAATTATTATATTTTAAAATTATATCTTTAAAATACATTGTACAAAGTAAGTTTTTTATTAATTTCCAAATATATTAAATATGAGTATTTGATATATAATATAATATAATAGGATATGAAACCAAATAAGAAGGTCACTAGAGCACATGGGCCAGATATGTACAGTTGGAGAGATATGATAAAAGGTTCCCTGATTGTTATTGGATCATTCGCTGGATTCTATGCATTTCTTATGGTTTTTACTGGTGGACTCTCTAAATAGAAAAAAATTTTATGATCCATTCAATTAGAAATGGAATAATTAGAGTACTAAATTAACTTTAGTTAAAAATTTGTTACTTAATTACCTGAAAATTTTATTTTCTATTTTATGTTAAAAATCTATGTATTTAGATTAAGGTTAAATCTCTTTAATTTAATAATTAAAAGTACAATAGAATGGCAATTTTATATACTATATATATTATATACTATAATTTGTTTAAGAACTTAAATTTAATATACTTAAAGATTTTTTATTAGTAAACGTAGACATATAAAACAATTACCAAACACTTTCTTTTAAAGAAAAAAATTTTTATTATCCTTTATGAGTTACAAAAAAAATTATAATAAAAAAATATACCTTTACTTTTTTTACATATTTTCGATACTTTTTCTCATATCATTTATTTGTTTTTCAAAATCGATTAATATAGTTCCATGATAATTCAGTTTAAAAGTTTTTGATAATATTTTAATTATTCTTCGTTCTATAATCCTTTTGCCCCCATCAATTGCAAAATTTAAAGCTTCAGTAAGAGCAGCAGGATTATCATAAGTATTTTCCAATTTAATAAAGTATTTATCTTCTATATAATCTTGCACAATTTGTGAGACTCGTTCTCCTAAAATCTCCATTGCTTGATTTACTGCGTTAGCATATGCTTTTTGGAATAAAACACTTTTATTATTATTATTAGAATCCTTATTATCATTTACTTTTTGTGTCATAAAATTACCTCTTAATATCTGTAAGCGTTATTATTTTTTTCAAGATCTTTTTATTTAGTTCATTATTTTTATAGATATTTTTCAAATTCTTTTCAAATTCTTTTCAAATTCTTGTTTTCTTTTATTTTTTTCTCTAATTTCTCTTTTTCCAATCTCAATCTCTTTTGCTTCGAAATCGGCTAATCTTCTTTCCCTTTCCTCTTTTTCTTGTAATGTTATTTCTTCTTCTTTTTTCTGAAACTCTTTATAGGCTGGTTTTGCAACACCTGTTAAAATATCAATATAGTCATCCATAGGTCCAAGAATCTTTATGCCGTTATCTGTAATAACAAATTCCAATATAGATTCATCATGATGAGTAGATCTCATCTTTAGTATAAGCATTGACCTTTTCATTTTAGATTCAGCTTCCACATATCTTAAAAGAAGTATATTATGAAAGAGAGAAGAAATGCCCAAGTCAGTTAGATTGAATGCACTAGATTGAGAAGTTAAAA
>DATFBJ010000228.1:0-4004 GCA_035253885.1 Nitrososphaeraceae archaeon | reverse complement strand
GTATTAATTAAGTTTTTTGAATAGAATAAGTAGCCAAAATGAAAAATAATATAAACATATAGACCTATTAACTAATGTGGAATTTGTCGATTCAAGTATAATAGAACAAATAGAAATGAAAATGATTAGCCAATCATCATTTGCAGTACGAGACAAATTTCAAAGATATTCCCAAGATGATGAATCTCTAGTTACTAGCATTCGAGAACATGGATTGATTCAGCCTATTCTCATTAGACCGGTATCTCATGGATTTGAAATAGTAGCAGGTCATCGCAGATATCAGGCATGTAAATCACTGAGATGGAGATTTATACCATGTAAAATTCGTGAAATGACAGATAAACAAGCATTCGAAATTCAGCTTACTGAAAATATTCAAAGGAAATCAATGGATCCTATTGAAGAGGCAGAAGCATTTAGAAGATATGTTATTGATTTTGGGTGGGGTGGTGTTAGTGATCTTGCCAAGAAAATAGGAAAAAGTGAAGAATATGTATCTCACAGAATTCAGCTTCTTAAGCTTCCTGAAGAAATAAAGAAAAAAGTTGTTTATCATATATTAAATGTTAGTAAAGCTATTGAGATTTCTACTATTCCAGTTGAAAAGCAATCGCAGATAGTAGGAGAAATAATAGAAAATAATCTTTCAGTAAAAAGAATTAGAGAGTTAAAAATGATTTTAAGAGATAATGTTACTGAAGATTATAATAATGAAGGTTTTGTAAATAATAATCAATATATTTTTAAATCCTTAAAGCTCGCCAAAAAGGCATCACTTTCTCTTAAAGTTAATTTGGCAAGAATAGATAACTTAATAGAAGAGGCTCAAGTATCAATTGAACCAGAACATCGAACAGAAATCATAAATTTCCTCATGGAACTCAGGATAAGAATACATGAACTGATCGATGATACTATAAAATTCAAAAATTACAATAAAAAAAATCTTAGAAGTAAAAAGTAAGGTAACAAATCATGTATTTAATTGTTTGAATTTAGAATTAATGTAAAAATACAGAATATTATTATGTTTCTAGAAAATTTTGTATCCCTTATCTTCATATAAGTCAATGTTTGAAGATCATAAATAGAATATTCAGCATTAGAATCTTAAAGCTAGTCTTTATTCATTTATATAATAAAGCTAATTTATTTAGTCTGGAATAAATCAAATCATAAATGCTAAATATATAAACTTGGACATTTTCTTCGATTAATACAAAAAAATTATTTTTATTTTGCTGTTATACCGCCATCGATATCAATTTTTGCTCCTGTGATCCACTTTGCTTTATTAGAACAAAGAAACAAAACAACATGAGAAATATCAGAAGGTTCACCAATTCTTTGGAGAGGAAATGATGATTCTAAAGTTTTCTTTGCGTTTTCATCTTTAAGATACGGTTCAAGAAAAGGAGTTCTAATAGTTGATGGTACTATACAATTACATCGAATACCGTATTGGCCATATTCTACAGCGACATGTTTAGTAAATGAAATTATACCTCCCTTAGTAAGTCCATAGATGGATAATGGAACTCCTGGAATTGCCTTTGTTGCCAAAGTAGAAGAGATATTAATTATACAGCCTTCGTTATTTTCAATCATCAGTGGTAAAACTGCTTTTGTCATTTGAAGTGTACCTATAATATGAACATTGATAAGGTTCAACCATTCATCATGAGTTGTGAGATGAAAAGATTTGGGATCGTTTATAACTCCTGCATTATTAATTAATATATCAATTTTATTATAATTATTTGTAATTTGTTCTATCATATTCAAGACATCTCCTTCCTTAGTTATATCCCCTGGAAGGATCAACAAATTATTTTTATCTCCTCTTATTTCTCTTGCTAGACTATTCAGTTTTCTGACGTCACGTCCATTAATAACTACTTTGCAACCTTCAGAAATTAATGATTTTGTTATATCTTTGCCTACAGTTCCCCCTGCTCCGGTTACAATAGCAACTTTATTTCTCAAATCCATATTAGCTATATAATAATAATTGCATCATTTTAAATCATTGCTCACTTTGAATCGATATTTTTATACTCGAGTTTTAGTAAATGATCAAATCAAGGATGTAAAAGACCCTATTGAATTAAAAAAAATAAAATTATTCATATAGATACTTATAAATCTAACAGAAAATATCAAAAAAACTAAGAGATAAAAATATCTCAATATAGAAATAACATCAATATAGAAATAACATCGAATACATCTTTCTAAAATAAATTAACATTTAGAATTATTTTATCTATAAAAATAATAAAAAATATATTGACTCAGAGATCTATTATTTGATAAAAAAACCCTGAACGCTCAACATAATTCTTATTTAGATTAGGGTATAAAATAATCTCAATTCAAAATCAAGATATACAAATTTGCGTTTAGGATTATAACAATAACTGGCTTATCAATATACAAACAGTATAATTGGAATAGTAAATGAAAAGAACAGATTTTAGAACTACTTAATCCTATAATAATAATAATAATAGACTCAAGGAGAAAGAAGAAATAATGGTCTTTATATTTTTCAATTATTTTAGCATTAAATGATTGATAGATGCTATCAAAATATAGCCCAAGAAAAGAATTGAAAATACGGAAAATCCATATATAAGAGCTTTATTAAAGAAATTATTCTTTATATTATGTTTCCATATTAAATTTAAATTACGTCTCATAGCCTTAATATGCTTAGATGTTTATTATTATTATATTCTGATAATTCTATAATTTTGTTATTAATACAAGTTAATTATTATAATATAGAATATTAGTCAGGAATCTTCTCTTTAAAATAAAAATAATAATTCAACTTTCTAATATAAAATTTCCTTAATTTTTCAAAGTTTGAATCCTTTTTGTTAAGCAAGGAAATCAATGATTATAATTTACTTCTATAATTTATTATTATAATATTTATTAAAAGAGATTAAGAAGATATTTAAATATGAATTCAATACAACTGATGAAAAAGGAAATTGAACAACAATATAAAGAATTAAAAATTAAGCAACATAAAGCAAATAAGAATGATTATCTTTTTGTAGGATCTGGTGATTCTTTTGTTTCTGGATTAATAGCAAGTTATGAATCAAATTTTAATTGTTTATGTGTTGATCCTGCTGAGATAATAATTAATCCATATTTATGTAATAATAAAAGAGTATGTTTTATTTCTATTTCAGGAAAAACAAAAGAAAATATATTGGCAGCAAAAAAAGTAAAAAAATACTGTAAAGAAACAATAGCAATTACTGCTAATCCAGCTAGTGATCTTGCAAAAAATTGTATGAAAGTAATTAATTTAGAATATCAAAAACCACCAAAGATGACGACAGCAGGTACATTAGGTTTTATTTTAACAACCATGAAAGCATTATCGTTAATAAATAAAACAAAAAAAGTTGTAAAGACTAAGGTAATTTATGAAAAGGCAGAAGATCTTTCAAATAGTACAATTGTTAAAATCAAAAAAAATTTCTCTTTAGATAGAGATCAATCAATTTTTTTTCTAGGTAACTCAATTTTATTTCCAATTTCTTGTTATGGGTCATTGAAATTAAATGAAGTATTTGGATTAAAATCATTTGCTTTTTCAATTGAACATTTTTGCCATTCACCATTATTTAGTATCTCAGATAAAGACGTAATAATTATATTTTCATCTAAAAATCGACATATCAATAAAAAGGCTAAGAAATTAAATAATCTTTTAAATACCAAAAAATTTAATTCTTTTTTTATTGAAATACCCTTTAATAGTCGTATAGAAATTTTACTAATGTCAGCTTTCTTTATACAATTGTTTGTATATGGATTAGCTAGAGAAAAAAAATTAAAGAATTGTTACTTCCTTGAAAATAAAGAATTACTTAAAATGAGCTCTGAATTAATATACTAATTAATATGCTAATTAATATGCTAATATAATTTTAATTTTAAAAAAAGAATTGCCAAGAATAATAAACAACTATAGA
>DATFBJ010000227.1:0-6521 GCA_035253885.1 Nitrososphaeraceae archaeon | reverse complement strand
AGATTTAGAATCATATAAATTTAAGATCTGTTTCAACATATTCCTTAGTCTCAAATTTTCAACTCAATATTTGTTTTTGAATTTTAATTATTCATGTCTGATTTTTCAAATATTTTTATTAAATTTCGAATTACAATTTTTTGTCCATTACAATCAGAATCTTCAATATATTCTTCTAAATAGAAAATTATGATTGTTACTAACAGAACTAATACTGAGAGTTCTTGATTTTCATATCACTTTGAAACTAATTATACTTTTAATATTTCTTGTCTATAAAATTAAAATTTTATTACTTTATTCTTAAATTTTACTTGTGTTCTATAAGAGAGGTAAAGCTCAGATTCATTCCAAATAGAGAACTTTAAACAAATAAAGAGATTAGAAAATTTAGGAGATCTAATAGTAAATTTATTGTTTTTAATTAAATTTTATAAATTCTGAAGAACGGATTCATAAACATTTGCTGTCAGTCTATGACTCATTGCCTGTAATGTATTCCCTGATTTTAAAGCATTTTCCATTGAATCTAATTCTTTAGAAAGTAAATCTTGATAATACCTTTTAGTATTTTCTTTTGTCTTGTGCAAATATTCATTTGATTTATTTATGAATTCTTGATAATCATTAGATACTTTAGTATCCAATTCTTTTTCTAATCTTTTTTTTCTTTCGATTAATTTTTCATCAACCATAAAGCCTTAATTATTATTCAATGTATTATCTTTTTCTTTGATCTTGATATTCTAAGATTTTTTCTCCTAGACTCTACATTCTGTTAATAAATGCCATATCGTAATAATAGAGCAAATCGGTTCAATAGTAGCAGGTTATGGCTCTAACGACGATATAATATATATTTAAAAAATTAGCTAGTAATTTGTTAAACTGTCTTATTTGTAAATTTCATATTTTAAAAAGTCCAAAGCTACTACTATTGCCAATCTTGAGATTAATTAATTATGCTATGGCGGCTCTTATGCTTCTTTACTACATTAGAAAAATAAGAATTATAATGAAAATTATGATACTGAATAATTTTAGACAATTTACCGGTGTAAAGAATAAGGAGCCACCTGACTTCTAATGAATACCACTGATACAGATGTATAAAGAAGGGTATTACATTGTAGACATCATTTGTATTTTTTGATTTGTTGTTATTGTAGAGGATTTTGCTAATGAATTATTTTATAAATTTGCGAAAATATAGTTAATTAACTAAATAGTAAATTATTGCCATAGCCTGAACTAACTCATCGAAGTTGTCTAGATAGGTCCTGTCCAGACTATGACAATTGATTAAAGACGACTATTTCTCCTACCATATTGATAGTTTTCCTATGCATCCAGGATCTTCTGTTGTTGGTGGGTAATGAGAAGATCAAGATTATCTAATGAAATTATTATTTATTATTTGTGAAAATCTCTATTTATACAAATTATAGTAAAATAGTATTTATAATATTCTCTTGATATATCTTTCAGATTGAAAATGAATTGGTGTTAAAGGAAGAACAATATCGCCTCCAACATTCTAACTCAATTTATTTACAAAGTAAAAAACCAGCAAATTCATTTCATTTTATCTCTTGGTTTGACTTCTTTGTGTTGTTGGTAGAGAGAGGCTAAATAAACATATCCTAATTGTAAATTATAAGTAATTTAAAAGATATTATATTGGTCTATAGAAAAAATATAGATAGAATTGGGTTATTCCATTATACTTTATTCTTCTTATTCTTCATTGGGGTTATAATATTATATGCTGTTGTTTAATTTGTCCCATTAAATATTATTGTGAATGTAGCCATCTATTTCTAATATCTCTGCAATATGAAAAGGTCCATAGTTAATATTTTTTCAACTATAAAACCATTGGCCTGTATACTTCAATTAATCACCTTCTCTAGTTTGATATGTTTTTGCATCTTTAGCCTCTTCATCTGAATCACTCTTTAATCAAATTAATTTAATTGATTTTATTTGATCAACAAATTATTTAGTCGGTTATTATCATCCCTATAATATGTTTTTTATAATTCTATTTTCATAATCTGAGTCTTTTCTTATTTTCTATAAGATCAAGTCCATAAATATCTCTCATAATAAGAATTACAATCTATATTTCTAAATTAAATCTAGCTTACTGTGCGTATTGTTTATGTATATAGCACCATTTCCATGATCTATCAGGCAATGCAATCATAATTGGATGTCCAGTATTTTCATGATGTTTAGTTGCATGAATTCCAGGTGAAGAATCACAACATCCAACATGACCACATATAAGACACATCCGTAATGCTACCCAATCAGAACCTTCTCTTTCACATTCTTCACATCCTTCTGTATTAGGATTAACTTGATCTTCCTTTATTCCTTCAAAATGCTCACAACCTTTTTGCATGTAATTATATAGAGAAGATTTTATTTAAATTATTTGAATTTTATATAAACTATAAATTAAATGAAATATCAAAAAAAGGAAGATACATCAACAAAAGAATTTGGGATATGCTTTATGATTTTATCAATAATAAATTATAAAAGTATTAACAGAAATATATGAGAATAGGAAAACAATATAATCTTTCAAAAGAGACCCTAAAAAAGTTGTTCATTCTATTCTCAAAATATATTAACTTAATTGGTTAATAGACTTAGAGGACTTAATTATGATGAGATTAGATAACATAATATATTAATTTTTAAATTCTTCAATAATCAAAGACAAAGATATTCTATTGGTTTCTATTATTTTACTAGTTTTTGTTTCATTTGATTAAACTCTTGTTCAGTTATTATTCCTTCTTCTTTCAGTTTTGCAAGTTTTAGTAATTCATCTGCAATTGATACTGCTGATTGATTAGATATAGTTATAGTCTCTTTAGTTTCATGCGAGTCGATAGTAGTAGGTTTTTGTTTTTTTGATGGTGCTAATCTATGGCTATTTTGTTGCATTCCTGAACGAATTATTTCTAATAGATCTTCTGCCTTGTCTTTTGGAATAGCTTCGATAATACCTTCCGTATCATCTTCACCTTCAACTATGCTATCCATCATCCCTAACTTTGTTGAACTCATTAATCCGGAAGCCTTGAATCTTATTGTAGATGACCATAGTCCTTTTTCAAGCTTTAAACTTGTTATGATATCATAGGGAATATCAACTACATTTGCTTTTATTCCAAGCATGTACGGATCCCTAATTATTATCCTTCTATCAGTTGCATAGATGGTATTTGGTGTAAAATATGAACCTCCAGGTTTTATTTTTGACTGTCTTGCAACAAGTAATACTTTTTCATCTGGATTTAACATTTCTATTATTTTATTAACTTCCTTTAAATCAGCTCTAACTAAAACTTTTTTTTTACTATGTTGAGAATATTCTTTATTTTCTCCTTTTTCGATATCGCCAAAGCCAAAAGGCATATTAATAATACATCTTTAAAATTATCATATTTTTCGAATTTGAAAAAATGTACTGTAATAAATTATAAATATATTTAGATTAGAAAATAATCTATATTAATTTTATTGGTAATGGCTTACAAGGCAGATTGATAAATAAAAATTATTATGTAATTAGATGAAGTAACATAATAAGAATAAAAAACTAAAAGGGATAAGTTACAGAAAACTATAATAATATAACAGGAAATATACCAAAATCATATAATCTCATTTTGTTTAATGATAAATTAATTTATTTCCAACCTCATTAAAGATCAACAATACTTTATTAATATATTATCTTTGGTTATTATTAGGATAAGGATATTCCATATAGCGAGCAGTAGCCTGTCCTACTTCAATTCCAAAAAAGTGACTTACAATATGAAGAGCTAAATCTATTCCGGCAGAAACACCTGCAGATGTAAATATGGGTTCAATCAATGTAAATCTGACATTTTTGAGAATTCTTGCTTTTGGTGCAGATTCTTGTAGAAAATCAAAAGCTCTCCAATGCGTAGTTGCATCTCGTCCATCTAACAAACCTGCTTTTCCAAGAAGACTAGAACCCGTACAGACCGATGCAATCAATTTATCATTAGCGGTAGTAATAGTAGAAAATTGATTACCAATCCAATTTAAAAGATTTTTATTTTTTGATTCTTTACGCGTACCCAATCCTCCAGGTATTATTAATAAATCCAATTCTGGACATTCACTAATGGTTATATCAGGGGTTAAACGGAGACCACCAATGGCTATAATTTGTTTATTAGTTTCAGATATTAAATATACTTTAAATGGTGATGATTGCTGTAGTCTTTGCTCTTCATTTAAACGAGTTACAGCAAATACCTCAAAAGGTCCAGCAACATCTAAGATCTCTACGTCGTCAAAAATAAGAATTCCAACAATTAATGGAATTTTTTTATTCAATGTAAAACATATAACAAATGTCTTTTTTTAAATTTCCTTTAGAAATTATAATTTAAACATATGATTATCAAATGAAAGTATTTTTTATATATATCCTTTACTGAATCTGTAAAAATAATAGGAAATTAACAAGAACGAGAATTAAATGTATAAAATTGGTAGATTAGAATAATAATAAAATTGAATAAAAAACTGAATTTAATGGTGGCAGTAGAGGAAACAATAAACAAATAGATGAAAAAGCCATAAAGATTCTCTTAAATGGTGTATTACAAAATATTCAGTATTTGTAAGCTAGTGAAAAAGGTTTAAATGGCTATACGATATCGTTTGTGATTGATTTAAATTCTCTTGGTAAAATGTAACTATGAAGATAACTGATAATAATAAAAGATTAAAAGAATCAGATAGAAAATAGTAGACAGAAGAAAATCTTCATATTAACATCAATAATTTATCATTGTCTTCGTTTTGTTGTTGTTGATGGTGATTATGATTCGATATAAGTGAATGAACTTTGCTTCGTAGTTCGTTTAACCAAATTGGTTTGTATATAACATTCTTTTCAATATTTGGATTGTTTTTCTTCAGATATTCTATGTACTCTTTATTTGCAGCAGTAATAAATCTAAATAATAAAGCAGGATCTATATTTTTCAATTTTTGAGATAATATTATACCATTCATTTTGGGCATTTTCAAATCAAGTAAAACCAAGTCATATACGTTTTTTCTAAAAGAGTACAAAGCATCAATAGGATTAGTAAAAGTATCTACTTTGTAACCATCATATTCTAAAAATGTTTTAAATAGATTAATAAGATCTTCATCATCATCTACTATCAATATATTTTTACCTTTTCTAGTAGACATTTTTACATCTATAGTCAAACAACGATATTCTTAATAAAGATTTGAGATAATTGTCAACAGTTTAATTTAAAAAGGAAATAAGAAAGGTTATTAAAAATATTTACAAAAATTTCATAAAATTATCATTTATTTTAATTTTTACCATTAAAATAACATTATTTTTGCATTTTTTTGAAGATATTTTTATTCTTATTTCCCACATTTCAAACTCAATGAATAATGTTAGAAAATGTAAAAGACTAAAGTAAAATTATGATAAAAAAAGTAGAAGATTACTACAAAAATATTCAAGGAGTCAATCTCGTCTAATAACTATGATATGTACATTCAAATATTGATTGCATGATTCTTATCATTATAAGAATATACTAAATGTTACAACATTTAGTATATTCTAATTAAATTTCTATAACAGTTAAATTATTTCTCATAAAGGATTATTTACCCATAAGTTTTCTTAATATAATCACTAATTAGATGTCGGAAGTGGAACTCGAATCTCAAAGCCTTATTTCGAAGTTTATATTATAAAATGTATAAATAATCTAAAAATTATAAATTATATT
This sequence comes from Nitrososphaeraceae archaeon, assembly GCA_035253885.1. Lineage (GTDB taxonomy): Archaea > Thermoproteota > Nitrososphaeria > Nitrososphaerales > Nitrososphaeraceae > TH1177. The sequence continues at coordinate 687 of DATFBJ010000227.1, read as the reverse complement.
ATCGATAACCAGTAGGTAATATATCTATATGTTTTTTCTAATGATTTTATCATAAAAGCTGTCAATAAATTGTATCATATTTTGATTTGCAATATGTTCATTTTTACGGATATAATAATAAAGTTCTTCAGTAGCTGCATGATAGTCTATTCCTATATTTTGTGCTATTTGTAGTGAAATTGATGATAAAAGTAATTTACGCAAAACTATATCCGTACCATATTGTATCAAATCTGTCGATATCTCTTCTAAAAAATTTTTAAAATTCATATCGATATATCGATCTTTAGCTTGTCTGGTCTTTATTGAGAATGTAATACCGATCATTCTTTTTTTCATATGAATAGATTCGACCATTTCAATAAAGAGATCATTTAGTTTTGAATCCTTGGTGAGAATCTCTGATAATCGTTCTGACGCCTCTTGTTCACTTATATGCATCTTATTAATTAAAGTGAATAAAATATGACAAGCAGCACAGCCATTTTCTTTAATTTTAGATACACCTGAATTTATTAAATTTATTTCTTGAAATATTATTGATTTTGCTATTTCTTCTTTTTCTGACATAACTACTTTATTTATTTGATCATAATTGAAAAATATAGCTATAATTCAATATTTTATTTCTAAATATGTAGAGTTGTAAAACAAAAAAATATTATATGGTATACAAGTTCTTTATTA
>DATFBJ010000226.1:0-4076 GCA_035253885.1 Nitrososphaeraceae archaeon | reverse complement strand
AATGATATTATTAAAATTGTGTCAGTCTTTAAAGATACCAATTTTAGTCACTAGTATGATACGATATAGAAAAAAAAAAGGATGGATTAAAACTTTTACAAATAAGAGATTATTGCAGAAAAAAAGTACAGTAATTTTATTTGTAGAAATGCAAAATGGAAATATGTTATTTCTTGATATTATTACTCATCCTACTTTGTTACCAACAACTTTAACTCTAGATAATAATAATATAAATATGAAGTAGTAATAAAATCAATAAATATTTAAGATATTATGTTAATGTAATTAATATTTTTTATATGCTAAGATTTATAGCATTCATTATTTTAACTAATTAGATATATTGATTTCTTTATGGATTATATATCCTATAACTTTAGTAGTAGTTGCTACTCTTTTAATGATATTAGAATCAAAAGGAGAATTAACAGAAGTTTTGCAAATTAATTCAAATCTTTCATTAGATATCCAATTAGAAAAAAAAGTTATTCATGGTAATGATAAACAGACAATAGGTTTTTTTTTAAGAGATACTTCTAATGAGAATAAAACTATTGATGCTAGAATAGAAGGTAATATTATATATTTATCAGGAATGGCAGAATTATTTTCTCTTAATATTACTAATAATAAGTTATATAGTTATTCATGGACAATTAATCCAAAAATCCAATCTTATGGAACTGTATTGCTGGAAGTAAATGTGATATATAATGGATCAAAATCAAATATTGCAAATTTATCATTTTCTATAGATGATACTATCAATATAAATAAAATTGATAAGAATAAACATCAATAGTTATAGTCAAATATAACTTAGAATATTGTTCTGATCATTTATAAAAATAACAAGTATAGGTTATATTTACTATAATTATAATGTAATGTATTTATAATAGTATAATTTAATTTCTTTTTTAATTAAATATAAAAAAATTTACTATAATACTTTAATATCTTCAATACTTGCTATTATATCACATATACTTCTTGAAGAATTTCAAAAATCCATATTCTATCCATTTTTTTAAATTAATTCTTTCTTAATCTTAACATAGCAATAAAAATATTAATAAACCATGAAGAATAGAAGCAGAAATGAAATCATAGCTTTCATACTAGAATCGGTAGCAAATAGCAGAAACAATAATGGGATTACAGCAACGAAAATTATGTATAGTGCATTCTTATCTTATTCGCAGTTGAAAGAATATCTTGCCTTATTACTAGAAAAAGAGCTACTTGAATATAATTCTCACACACAAACTTATAAAACGACATCAAAAGGTACTCATTATTTATCAATACATAAACAACTAAATGATATGATAGTTACTGCAAGCCAATTTTAATTGAAATATAATCATCAACTATCATTATTTTTTTGTTTCTACTACTGGAATATGATGATGAGAATTTTTCCTCTTATGATATTTAAAAAATTATTCCAAATCTGCTATCTATTTTAAGCTTTTAGATACGAAGCTATAAATTTTGTCTTGTTCAATTAATAATTATATTTCTTGGATTCCTCAATATATTTTCGTTTTTATGATCTTTCAATTAGAGAGCAAGAAATAATCTATGCTCTTTTAACAAAAATATTCTATGTTATAGAAGAAAAATTATCGTTTGATGATATGGAAAGCCAACTTCCAAATTTTCTTTCAATTACTGATTATTCAACTACATTTATTGAAATAATCTTTCCAGTTAAATTTGATAATTATCTTTTTCAGACCATTTCAATTGAATCTTGGAATTCTATTAAAAATATAATAAAAGAAATAAAACATAGAAGAGGTAAAAAACCAGTTATATCTATATTTAGATTTAAAGGTATTACAAATCAAAGAGATTTTGATATTATTTTTTCTCTAATGAATAGCTCAACTCATTCATTTGAGATTGCCATAGAAAAAATAGAATATCTTGTAGATATAATATCTATACAATTATGTTCTTTACCACCTAATACTTTAGAGGTTATTTATTTTTATGATGAATCTTCTTCTAAATGGCTTCCTCATCAGGCAAAAAGCATTGAGAATAATTTTGTCAATACATATATTTTTAAAAATGGTTTATGGGAAAGACAATAAATATGTCCTTTTTTTAAAAGAAATATATTCTTAATGTCTTTGAGCGGGGGTCGCCTAGCCTGGTAGGGCGTGGGATTGCTAATCCCATGTTCGAAAGAACTCGTGGGTTCGAATCCCACTCCCCGCGTTTCAAACAGGGGTTCTACAAAAAGGAATAAGAATAAGCAACAAGATCATGCTCATGCTCCTAGGATAACCAATAAAAAAGATATGACTTTGTTTTACAAAATGCTGGTTTTACAATTGAAAAAAATACAAGATAGTTATCCTTCAGATTGCAGAGAAACTAGGAATAGATTATCACATAGGAGAAATAATATTTAAAGAAACAAAAAAAGCAATTAGCAAAATAAATCCTGATTTGTTATTGATTAATAAATAAAAGTTAAAAAAAGGATTATTATACAAATCATAAGTAGTTTCAATTTAATTTTTAAATATTTTATTATATAATTATATTTACCTAAAACCTATAATAGCAGAGAGGATCAAAGTCATAGCCCAATCAATTAATAACATGTTTGGACAATAATAGGCTATGACTTTCTTCTTTTACTAATAAATTATTCCAACTTTTAAATAAATTATTATCAATAGTAAAGTAGTGTCAGAGAAAAAAGTAGATCTTGTAAATTCATCTGAAGTTCAGGTAATGAAAGAAAAAGGAAAGGATTTTATTAATATTGATGTTAATCGTCTTGAAAAAGAAAAATTTTATAGAGTAGAATATGAAGGAGACGTTTATGCTGTAGAGAAATTAGCAGATGGTAAAATAGCCTTTTATGAGGTAGTAGAATAGAAATGGCTAATTCTGAAGCAAAACCAGTAGATGACCTTCATAACAGATCTTTGAAAAAGATAGGAGAACTAGATCCTAAAACATTTGAATCAAACAACGAAAAGGAAATAGAAATAAAAAGTGAGAAAAAACAAAAAGTGGAAAAGTGGCATGTCTATCTTGATTCCAATACTGGTCATTTGAGAAAATGGAAGGATACCAATTAGGTCTCCTATAGAAAATATGTTTCTAAAATTTCTATTTTTTTAGTTATCCTATAAAAATTGAATCAAGCAAGAATAAAACAAATGAAAGAATAAGAGGTTGAATATAAAACTTTTTTATATTAAATTTAAATTGAATTAGAAGCAAAAATACTTCGCAAGCTGACAAGATAATTGCAAAAGCGCTCATTGAGATTGAACATTAAAACCATGATTATTCGACTCCAAAAGGGTACATTATGTATTCGGATTCATATATGATATATCAATGAAAATATAACAAATTTAAGTGAAACCAAAGATATCCAAATAAATATTTTAATAGTTGATAGCAGAACACACATTTGATGGATAAGGGTTAGAATCCCACTCCTGATATTTTGGATGTTATTATTATATTTATTATATTTCTAATAGTTATTAATGTTATAGAAGATACTTTCAAATACTACATATATTATTATTATAACAATAAAAATTGTTGTATAAATTTCAATTCTTTTTTCTAATTGAAAGAAGAAAGGAGAAGAGAGAGGAACAATAAATTAATGTCACTATTACCTGAACTCGGTAAGGATCTTGAAAATGATGATTTTACCAGAGTTGAAATTGTAAATAACAATGTCGAAGAAGGTATAGAATGTTTTAGCCATTGGTTATCGATTAAAGATGGAAATTGTGATGAGGATAACAGTAAGAATATCCAATTATCTCTGACTACATTTGAAAGAGAGAAAAACAAATTATTACTTCATGATAATATTAATAATTTAGATATTGAGGTTATTTTTACTGATGGTGTTCCATTCTGTAACTTATGTCAGATAGATGATTGTGCACATACAGGTTTTGCTATATGTGCAAAACAAAATTTCTTTGATGATTAAATAAATATTTTGTATATATGTAATTAAAAACAAAAATTAAAAATTTTTATATTAAAATAGAATTTAAAAGAATAATAAC
>DATFBJ010000225.1:0-2559 GCA_035253885.1 Nitrososphaeraceae archaeon | reverse complement strand
ATAATATATTATTAAAATTTACTGGATATCCATCTACTATAATAATCGAAACTAATTATCATCATAATAATTGAATTATAGTCTATTTGAATTAGTAAAAAATTTGTTTGAAAATTATAATTAATCAGATCGTGAGAATAGCCATTTTCCTATTCGTGGAAGTACACTCATTTGAGAATAACTACTAGCAATTAAGCCAACATGACCTGTAGGAAATTTCATTAGTCTATTATCAATACTGGATACCAGATTGTTTAGGGCTGTACTACATTGAGGAGAAACTAGATGATCCTCTTCTGCTACTATGTTTAACAAAGGGATATGTATTTTAGTTAAATCGACTTTCTTGTTACCTAATTTTAATTCATTTTTCGCCAAGAGGTTATTTTTATAGATATCATTTACCCATTGTTTAAATACTTCACCAGTTATAGGAGGTATATCATATAGCCATTTTTCTATCCTCAAGAAATTTTCAACAAATTTTTTGTCATTTACATGTTCCAAAAGAGCAAAGTATTTGTTCATACCTTGTTTAAACGGTTTAAGAGCTGAAAAACAACTATTAAGTAATTGTGGAGGCATATTTCCTAAAGAGTCCATAATCTTATCTGCTGCCATATTTTTAGCAAAATTTCCTAGTACTGTTGTGTCTTGGCTAGTATCAATTACAGGTGCCAAAGTTACCAGATTTCTAATTTTATGTTGATAAAATGTTGTATACATTGTAGACATTGTAGCACCCATACAATAACCGTGTAGAGTTATCTTGTCTATTGAATTTTCATTTCTGACAATATCAACACAATCATCTATAAAATCATTAACATAATCGTCAAAATTTACATATTTGTCATTTAAAGTAGGAGGCTTCCAATCAATGAGGTAAACATTAAAACCTTGAGATAAAAGATTTTTAATCCAACTTTTATCATCTTGTAAGTCTAATATATATGATTTATTTATCAGTGCATATACAACTAAAAGAGGAGTTTTCAAAGGTTTTTTAAAAATAGGTTTGTAATGTAATAAGCGGTAAAGTTTAGTTTCTTTCACTATATCATAAGCTGTTTTACCAACATCAATATCTCTTGAATTCTGATATAGTTTGGTAAATTTCTCAATCTTTTCTGACATTTCTTCGTTATAGCTATCTGATAAAGTAGATATATTTTGGTATTTTATTTGTTCATTAGAATTAGTGGTAGTATTATTTAGCAATTTTTTTATCTTCACTTATTATTATATCCATAGTTTTTCTTAGGTCCCGTACTTGACGTTTTAATTCTTGCATTTCTTTGAGAATAACATCAATATCACCTTTATTTGATAAATTTAGAGGCAGTAAAAATGTATTAGATATATTTTTTAACAATTGATTATACTCAGAATATGTACTCATTATATCAGAAACAAGTATTCCAAATTCTTTAGATTGGAACAAGTTAGTAAATGAGTCTTCTAAAGTTCCAATAAGAACATTTCGATATTTCTTTAAATCCTGTTCTGACTCTATCTCATATTTAATGTCTTTTGATGGCAGTTTATCTATTGCCTCTGCATATGTTTTATTCATTTGGGATATATAATTAAGAGTAAAATATTGCATCTTGGAAGAAACTATTAAGAGATCTTGTAAATTCTTTCCGATATTAGATGTTTCTTCCAACAAAGAAAAAGGACTATATTTTGGAATATTAGTAAACTTATTCCAAAATTCTTGATATTTTTTTAATACCTCTTCAAAAGGAATATCAAAATTTTCTTGATAAGACATTTTATCATTCATATACTTTAGTATATAATAAAAAATTATATATCTTTTTTTGTTTAAGGTTCATTTCTGAGTTGATTCTAATTCTTTGACAATATTTTCTAATTGGATCTTGGAAAAACAAATATTAAACTTACTAATTTTAGACATTTTTATATTAACTATTCTCCGATCGAGGTAATTTCTTTTGAGTGGACCTCTTTATAATGTTCTTCTGCTTCTACCCTAGATATAAATTCCATAGCACAAATTCGACATCTCAATGTTCCTGCCTCATAATCATACGTCATATAATAAGTAAAATTACATTATACACTATTTAATCTATTGCCAAAAAAATAAACTTAATAGCATCACAGCATAGGCTTTCTATAATTATTAATCTTTAGAATAATATTTGAGCTTAATTGATATCAAACCTATTACCAAAATTATATATAGTTTGATTACGGCAAATAATTAGAATAAATATGCCTAATTCAAGTGAAAAAGAAGAAAATCGTAAAACTTCTACTTATCAATCTCAAACTACTAATAAATATGATTTTTACAATACAATAAAAGAAGATACAAATAGAATTGTAAATGAGTTTGCAAGATCCCAGCCAACTTATATTCAAGCAATATCAAATCTACAAATGAAATATATCGAAGCTACAAAAAATATAATTAATTCAACCCTTGGATTCCAGAAACAAGTGTTCGAAACATTGGATTATAATTCGAGTACTGCTTATACAAAACAACTTGGCAGACAATCAAATGAAATCACCAATAATATAATA
>DATFBJ010000224.1:0-7732 GCA_035253885.1 Nitrososphaeraceae archaeon | reverse complement strand
ACATCAACTCCATCAATAACAGTGGATTTATTTTTAAAAGTAGATTTTTTATCTATAATAAAATTGTAAAATCTTCTTTTTGTTTCTCCAGGTCCAAATATTATTAGCCTATAGTTTCCATCTTCATGCAATATATTATTCAATGAATGATATACTTCTTCAAAGAAGACTTCAATATTTGGATTATTTTTTGCTGCATGTGTATAGTATTTTCCGCTTTGCCCAGAGTAAATATTTGGAATTATTTCTAGATGAGTTCCTGCTATTTTCGCAATTCCAGCTTCTTTTGTATCAATGGCTACAATAATAAAACGTCCTGCTATATCAGATCTCAAAAGTTTTAAATCTAAATTGTCCCATCTTTTACCTTTATCAACAACAATGTTATTTCCAATTTGAACTATAACCGAATGAGAGGTTCCTTTAGGAACAAGACTATTGTTTGACTCAATTATTGTTCCAGCTATTCTCAATCTATCAATAGATTCATCAAGTCCTATTTTTTCTACTTTAACGGATACACGAATTTTTACTCTTTCTCTGTCTGGTCTAGAATATTCTTTTTCAAACTTTATTACTCTAGTAGTATCGGAAACTACTATATCACCTGTTTTTATAATTCTTCTTAGAGTAAAAAGATCATCAGAATCTTCTGGAATAATATACATTGCCTTGCCAGAAGAACTTGCAATTTCTTTACTTATCATACTGTAATTAATTATACGAGACTATTATTGCTGCTTTATTTTAAATTACACAGCAGGACCTGAATTTATTTTGGTGGACTCATTTGATTGATCTTTGGGTTTGTTTAAATTTTGAGATGATATAAGATAGTCATCTACCCATTCCTGAGTTAATACACCAGATTCAACTAAATTAACCAAAGCATTGGGTGATGCTGTTCCACTAACTTTACCTGTTTTTTTTCGGATTTGCCGCCACTTTAACTGAGTATTACCACTTTTGGAAGAATATATAATTCCTAAAATTTCCTTTGCATTTACAAAAGTCATTTCTCTAATTCGTTTCAAAGTTACTTTATCAACTGCTTCAATATATATAGCTCCTGGTCCATCTTCTCTTTCTGGAAAGACTTCATAATCACGCAAATAACTTTCAGGAATAAAAGATTTACAAGTACTAACAATAATAAATTTTCTAAAACTTTCAAGTGATGCACTAGTATCTATATTAACCAATGTAATCTAAAAACAAATTGCCATTTATCAAGTTTATGAAAAAAATTTTGTTTTAGAAGAATATTTAGTTTCATTTCTTTTATTGCTATTGTAATATTACTTATTTAGGCATCAAAGACAATGTATTTTGTAACATGTATTATAAAATTACAAAATAAAAATATGGAAAGTCTATCGATTTAGGTATAGATACTTCCTGCATCCGATTTCTTTATCTCTATAGTAACTTTATCTCCTACTTTTATATTCATATCCTCATAGTCTTTCATGCTTATTTTGAAGGTAGGACTATCTCCTGTCATTCCTCCTCCACTCATACCTCCAGAAATCATCTTTGAGATATCGCCCATTGCTTTTGGTAAGTTTTTCATTAAATCTTCTGGAGAAGTAAATGCCATAACATTAGGACCAAAAGGATTCATTCTTTTATCACTGCCTGGTTTGTAGTCGTTAGGATCTGAGAATGTTACATAAACATAAGGACTACCGTCTTGTGTGGCCTCAATTCTAGAGGCAATAAATTCTCTTTTCATTCTAATTAAGCTTTGTAGGGATTTCAATTTATAATTTTGGATATTTTAGTATCTGTTAAGGTAATAGAAAGAAAAATATTTTTGTAATTTCCACCCATATTAAAAATTACTGAAATTTGTCTTTGTATGTATGTATAATCTCAAAGGATATATTAAGTAAATAATCTTCAAAACTAAATAGTTCAAATAATTAGAAATATGAATAGCAATAAAATATTTTATCTTTCAATTAAGGCTACAAATAAAGAGATATCGTAAAATAAACCAAGTCCAGATTTAATGTCATATTATTCATTAGTTATTGTTATAATAATTGTAAATAATCAATCAAACAAAAAACATCAACTTGATGACTGCAGTACTTTAGGTGAGATATTCAAAGGCATTAATAAAAATTAAATAATCTTTAACTATTATATAGATATGATTTCTTTTAGGTAAAGATCACTATCAAGCTTTGAAAATATTGAAAGATCAATGTCAGTACCTGCAGACATTATTTGTTGTAAATACTTTCCTGCTTTTTTATTTTTCCACCAAGCTTCACCAAAGTTATTTTGTAAATGAACATCCAATTCTTTAGCTCTAACAGCTGCCAACAGATAACTTGGAACATACATCGTAGCTTCCGGAAGTATATGATGTAACATCCAATATTCTCCTGGAATGTCAATTCCAGTAAAATCTTTTACTAATTTGGAATATAATAAATTAGAATCTTCAATACTTAAATGATCTTTCCAAAAACTTGATTTCATAAGGGAATTTGCAGAATAAAAGGTAACAAAAAATAATTCCATAAAATTATTTCGTGATTTCAATTTATCTATTAAGTTATTATCATCTATACCAACTGTAAATTTGAGAAAAATTTTATTTTTTGTTAAACGTTCTAATAATATAGAAAAAATCTCTGCAATGCCCATAGAAATATGATATTTTTTCCAATATTCTATTTCTGGATTTATAGAACTTGCATGCATAGCATGTCCTGCCTCATGAAAACATCCTTGTAGATCAAAATAAGGGCTTTCAGATTTATACAAAATTCTGATATCATAAGGTATTTTAACAAAGAAGCATATTGGAGACGGATATTTATTCTCTCTGTCTTCTGAATCAAAATTTATCCGGTTTAAATCAAAATCTAATATTTTTAAAATTCTTTTTACCTCTTTTACTGGGTCAGTATTTTTAAATGTATTATCAACATCTTTATAAATTCTATTACGAAAAAAATAAAAATCATCATAATATTCTGCATTTCTTTTTAAAATTTCTAACGAAACTTGTTGAAGAGATCTTTTGAATGCATTCTTTGTCTTGTTTCCCATATACTTAACAAAATTTATAAATTTTTTATATGTTATTTTTTCATTCATCAAATATGCTGATAAAGGATCTAATTGATTACAAGACTCCATATAAATACTACTATTGCTATTACTTTTTTGACTAGTAATTGTAGTTGTTAAATAAAGTGAACGTATCTTTTCAAATCGATTATAAATAATAGGAGAAATATATTTTGTTTTATCTATAAATTCATCAAAAACTTTCTTTCTTTTATGTGAATCTTTTTCAAGGTTATTGAATTGCCTCCACGTATTCCAACTTATATTTTTATCATTAAACTTATATTTTGAAACTATTTTTTTTGTTCTTATATCATGTAATTTAAGTTCCAAGTTTTTAGTTGAAGATTCTACAAAGTTTTCTATGACTGATACAAAAAGATCAATAGGTTCTTTATAGTTTTTTAAAAATAATTCTGAGTTTAATAATCTTAAATTTGCAAGAGAAAGTATTGATTCTTTTGAATATCTTAGTCCTGCATATTTTTTATAGATCTCATCAGTTTCTGCTGTAAGAAGACATTCATCAATATTACACCATTGTGGAATATTCATTAAAAAACAAGGTAATTATAAATTGATTTATATAAAAATATTTAATTTGAATTATAAAAACTAATTTTGAGATAATTAGTAATACCATTAAAATAATTAATTTACATATTTATTAATATAATTCAAAAATACGATAATTACATTTGTTTGGATTATGTTTATAAAAAATTACCAGTTAGTTATCCAAAAATGACATTGCAATTTAAGATCTGAATAATAATATGTATTAGTATTCATGGATAACCATTTTAGCAATAATTGGATTAAAGAAAAAAAACGCAATTCTACCGATATTTTAAGAGATAGTCTAAAATCGCAACAGCCACTAAAACCTAAAATGGAATTAGCTAAAAGTAAGATTCAAACACAAAATAGAAAGATTGATTCAATGATGGAAAAACTAAAAGCGCGTGAAAAGATGTACTTTGAACAAGTAATTTCTTCATTACAAAAGCATGATTCACAACAGGGAAAAATGATTTCTAATGAACTAGCACAAGTTAGGAAGACTACTAGAACGATGTCCCAAATAAAATTAGCTCTCGAACAAGTTCATATGAGATTAGAATCTACAATAGATATAGGTGATTCAATGGCTGCTTTAAACCCAGCAATAGGTGCTCTCTCGACTATAAAGGGTAAAATAAATGACGTTTTACCGCAAGCTGATGGAGAATTGAATGAAATAAACACAACATTTAACGAAATTTTAACAAATGCTAGTGGCATGGGAAATAATTCATTTGATTTTAATAATTATGGAGAGGATGTTGGTAAAATCCTAGATGAAGCTAGTTTTATTGCTGAACAAAGGACAGGTATGGACATACCCGATGTACCTCCTAGTGGAGGAGAAGGGAAAAAGGATATCCAGAAATCACGTTCAGTTAGAGAACACTCTGAAAATTATTAGTAGTATCATACAATTAAATTCACCTTATTTTTATTCAAATAAATTATAAAAATTAAGTTTTAATTGTCCAATTATCTCTTTTAGTTTAGAGAAATAAGCTTATAAAAATTGTAAATTTAGAAAATTAGATAATTGACTTTAAAAAATAATTTTTTACTACAATTAAAATGTTAAATTCATGCATCAAGAATATTTGTTAGTAACTCTTATTTTATAATGAAAAATACATATAGTTAATAAAATAAATATTGAAATAATTAAATATACTTTTTACATAATTATTACGTACTATAAACCTGATAATAATAGAAAATATTCTTAAAGAAATGGAAGCAAAGTTAAATAATTCAGCTAACTTAGTGAGACTTACAGCTTTAAAAGAACTGCAAATGGAGGAAGATAATAATCCATTCAAGATATTAATAGGAACTATTCTATCTGCTCGTTCCAGAGATGAAAATACATCAAAAATTGTACGTAAACTTTTTCAGAAATATAAGAATGCACGAGAATTAGCCAATGCAGATCTGAACGATATCAAATCAATTATACATAGCATAGGTTTTTACAATACTAAAGCAGAAAGGATTAAACAGGTATCTAAGATCATTGTTGAAAAATTTCAAGGAATTGTACCAAATAAAGCTGAAGATCTATTAGAATTACCTGGTGTAGGAAGAAAAACTGCAAACTGTGTTTTAGTGTATGCTTTTAATAAGCCAGCAATACCAGTTGATATTCATGTTCATAGAATATCTAACAGAATTGGTATTGTTAAAACACAAAATCCAAAAAAAACAGAGGAAGAACTAATAAAAATTATAGATAGAAAATATTGGTTAGTTTTAAACAATACTTTTGTAAGATATGGACAAAATATTTGTCTTCCTATAAGACCCAAATGCGAAATTTGTAGTCTGAAATGTATATGTAACTACTACATGAATCAAAAAAAATTAATTAAAATTTAAGTGTCACGATCTCTTTTCTTAAATTTAAGTAAAACGAATACTACTGTTCCCACTACACCCAACATGATGATTGGTAGAAAATACAATGGAGAATCTCTTGGATCACCATATAAAAGATCAAAGGAAAGATAACCATCCAAAGTATTTATTGGAGATTCTGTATCATCCTTTCCATATACAGCAATTGATCCTAAGCTAAAACCATCTAAAGATAATCTGTCAATAACAATTCTTTTACCATTAGTAACTGTTAAACCTTGATTATTAGCATGTCCTACCATAAGTGGTTCATCACTATACCATCCATCAATATCTTGTTCGTGAACCTTTATATAACCAGATTCATTTGTATTAACAGCAACCCAAAATTTATCATTTTGTTCAAACATAGCTAATTCAATGAATTTTTCACTCGGTGGTTTTTCCATCAATTTAATAATCGTTTTTGCTTCAGAAGAATTGTTATAAGTCATATTATTTGTAATACCTAGAATCCAACTAACGTCTTTAGGAGTGTCAAAAGTATAGATTACTGGATTTTTTCGATCTGTATTGGATGCACTAAATGGAACAACAAAACTCTCATGACTTTTTGATTTTACTGCTTCGATTTTTTCTCCTCCTGTAGATTCAGATACATTTTGAGCATAAACAAAATGATTAGTGGAAAAAAGTATGATGAGAAATATTGAAGCAACAGCAAATGAAGAAATTTTCAAGAAATACAATAGAGAATTTGCATGCATTGACTGCAATTTATATAATATTTAGAGTAATATGAACTTAAATCAAAGATAAAAATCACAGAAGAGCAAACAATTAGCTACCAAATATTAATTTATATAGTGATCCTTCAAAGAAAATAACCAATAGAAGTCACAGAAAGGAATAAGAGTATAACTTTACAAATATTAAGAAACAAATGGATTTTTGAATTTTATAATTACATCTGCAATTTCTGGTCTTAGTAGATGTTTTCCTGGCAGTTCTCCAGAAGTGACCATCTTTCTCATTCTTGTCCCTGATAATTCTTCTTTATATTCTGAACCATGAGGACAATTTCTCTCATTAGCATATCCTAAGCATTTTTTACAGTAATAGAAGGCTGGAAAGAATATTGGTTGAATTCCTATATCTGGATATTCTTTAAAGATTTCATGAGCTGCAAAAGGATGATAATAATCACTTACACCAGCATGATCTCGTCCTACTATAAAGTGAGAACAGCCAAAGTTTTTTCTCATAATAGCATGATGAATTGCTTCTTTTGGTCCTGCATATCTCATTTCAGTATGAAGAGTAACAAACATTACTCTATCAGCTGGAAAATAATTTTCAATTAATTTTATATATGATTCAAGTATCACTTCATCTTTAAAATCACCTGTTTTCTTTTTACCTATCAGAGGATTGATAAATATTCCATCATAGATGTTCAAAGCGGCTTTTTGAAGCATTTCATGTGCAATATGTGGAATATTTCTAGTTTGAAAACCAACCATAGTTTTCCATCCTTTCCTTTTAATCTCTTGTCGAGTTTTTATAGGTTCCTGCCTATAATTTCTTAGATTATAGTTGTTTTTTATCTTTTTATGAACATCAATTTTTCCAGAAACTAAAAATTCTTTCATTTTAAAGGTCTTAGATACACCCGGATGTTTTTCATCATCTGTACGATATAACGCTCGAACCATGTCTAATTTATCGTACGAATAAAACTCATCAAAGTATAGAGTTGCAAAATGATCGTCATTATTCTTTAAAGATATTTCACGATAATCTTGTACTTTTTTTGCAGTTGATTCATCCACATCTAAGACTATGGGAATTGTCCATGGTAATCCATTTTTTAATCTTCCCGATTTTAAAATACTCTCAAAGTCATCTTTTCCAATAAATCCTTCCAATGGACTAAAAATACCATCTCCAATATTTTCAACATCATTTCTCAGATTATCATCAATTTCTATGGAAAACATATCCATGACATTATTTTTTTTTAATTCGAAAATTCTATTTACAAGTCTTCCTCCATGAGGCTCCGGAATATTATTTATAATATTATTTTGAATCTTCATATTATCCAATTTTTATCTTTTAAATTATAATTGTATTATTAATTCTTTTTAAATAGCATTACAAATTTTTTTATATATAACAAGGCTGCTACTAACCAATTGACAAGTTAAAGCTTTATCACTTA
>DATFBJ010000223.1:0-2309 GCA_035253885.1 Nitrososphaeraceae archaeon | reverse complement strand
TTACAACAGACAGAGATATATAGTTGTAAAATTAAAAAAGGAATCAGCGGGGTGGGGAAGCCAGATATATAATAGGCAAAGTTATCCCGGCGGGCTCATAACCCGCAGAGCGGTTTCTACCACGTAAATATTTTTACATGGTAGCCGTAAGTTCAAATCAACCCCCCGCTATTTATTTGGATTATCTAAATTTCTCAAACCATTTTGGATACAATTTAACATTTCCAGATTCAAAAAAGTTTATCTTTTCCTTTCCATATCTATGAAAAGGTTTAGTTAAATGTCTATGTGCTTTTAATGTAGGAATGTATAACCCTTCTTTGATTAATCTTGTTTTTAATAATGATATTTTTTTATTGGTTTTATCGATTCTTTTGCATTTTTTACATTGATATCCTTTATTTTTTCCTTCTGATTTCATTCTCTTTTTACAATCTTTACAAATTGGATTAAAGGTATTATAAATTTGTTCTAATTGATGGATAAAAATATATTCAATATTTAATATCTTTGGATGTTTTGATGTAGCCTTTCTAACACCAAATCCAATTTCTATTTGATCTCCTCTGTGCAATTGTGATGCAATTTTGGTTAGCCCTGTTGGCTCATATACTGCTGCCCAACAAGTATTTTTTGAATTGTCTTCAACTGTAAATAATACATGTCCACCTTGAATAACTTGTGGGTTTGTTATTATTACACATCGAGAGTATCCTGCATTAAAAGATTTTATCATAGATAGTTTCAATTCATTTTGTAAATGCATTCCAGTTCCTTGATTGGAACGATAAATCATATATCCTTCTAGTTCTTCTTTGATATTCAAAATTTTTAAACTATTATATAATACTTGAGGATCTTCTCCTCTAATTCCACAAAATACAGGATCAGGTCCATGTGGTAGTATTAGGACCCGTTTATTTATGTGATCATAGCTGTTGAATGTAGATGGGAATGTTGTATCATGCAGATGCATAACATTTATTGGATCAATTATTCTACTAGTTCCACAATTTTTAATTTTTCTATATGCTAATATCTCAAATGTATGATCTGAAGTTAATAAACATCCAATGGCAGCCATAGCTCCAACTAATCCTTGACCATTTCCAAAACCAAAGTATTTTAAATTATTATATTTTTGTGCTAGTTTTGTTGCTTTTTGTTTACTCAGTATATCAAACATTGCCAATCTATTAAATTCTTTAATTTCAGTAGGGATCTCTCTACTTTGCAAACAAATTAATCCTGGGTTAGCACCTTTACCAATTGCAGAATTCTTTTCTATTTCATTTTTTATAAAATCGAAAATATTTTCAATATTGTTGCCTTTAGTCATTATAATTCTTAGACAAACAGCACCATTTCCACGAGTTTTCCAGGGGATATTTGGATTTAATCTTATTAAAAGAGGATAATCTAAAAATTTCATATTTTTTTTACTAATATAAGAAACAATCTTGAAAGCTAAATGAGTAGTACATCTTCCAAATCTTGAGTCAGTATCATCGAAACCAATATGCAAAATATTATTTTCATTTGTATTTGTACTCATCAACATTATTAAATAATTATTAAAGTAATCATTAAATAAATTTAATTTCTATTTTAAAATATTAGAGGAAAAATTGTAAATTATATCAATTATTATTGTATGGTTACTTTTTTATATCAAATATAAAAATAAAGAGATTAATACTATGCAATTTAAATTATTGGATGATCTTGATTTTACAAAACGCGGCGGATTATTACCAGTAATAGTTCAAGATAAAATGACCAAAGATATTCTCATGCTTGCATATGTTAATAGAGACGCTCTTGAGAACACTGTTAAAACTGGTAATGCATGGTTTTGGAGTACTACTCATAAAAAATTATGGATGAAAGGTGAAGAATCAGGAAATATTCAACCCGTAGAGAAAATTTTAGTCGATTGTGATGCTGATGCATTGGTATATATTGTAAATTCTAGTAAACCTGCTTGTCATACTGGAAATATTTCTTGTTTTCATAACATCTTAAAAAATAAAAATTTTTAAAAATACAGTATATTTAATAGTATTTTTATATATTTAATATATATATGAGAATAAATATTAGATAATTTAGTTTTAATATTATATTTTTTTTATAATCTAAAATTATAGTAATACTAAATTTATGTTTAGAGAACCTTATTTAGAATGTATTTTAACTGCATTATTATAAATGGGAATAATACAGTCTTTAATATGCAGAGAATGCAAAAAAGAATATGAACCTCAGTTTAGATACATTTGTGAAGAATGTTTCGGACCTCTTGATGT
>DATFBJ010000222.1:0-2152 GCA_035253885.1 Nitrososphaeraceae archaeon | reverse complement strand
GCAACTAAAGTGATTTATTATATTATGGTTATAGAGTATTCTAAAAGAGTATTTTTTGCTCCAAATACATCTGATCAAGAAATAATAGATAAAGCAAAAAAAACTTTAAGCTACAATGGTATAAATGAAAAAGATATTCAGATTAATTATAATACAAATGATCTAGAGGAGGGAGATCTCTATATTAGTTATGATCCACCAGACTTGATAATACGAAATGTATATCAAAAGAAAAATAGTCGAATCATAAAAATGAAAAGTATTGCAATGATAAAATTATAGGAATTGAGAAATTTTTTTATCTAAATCTTCTATATCTTCAACCCTTTCTTTTCCATCCTTCATATTTCTAATAATTACTTTGTTCATTGAAATTTCTTCTGGAGCAACAATTATAGTCAAAATTACATTCTTAGATGAAGCATCGTAAAGTTGCTTTCTAAGAGATCTATTCGACAAATCATATTCTACAATAAAGCCCTTTTTTCTCAAATTACTTAAAATTAAAAGAGATTGGTTTCTAACTGATTCAGTGCTATTGGCAATATAAATTATTTTTCTATATTTTTGTGGTAGTTTATTATGATATTGTAATGCTAGAATTATTCTCTCTACACCCCCAGCTGCCCCTGCTGCTCCTAAGTCAGATCTTCCAAATATTTTAGGTAGTTTATCATATCTTCCCCCTCCTACTAGAGAACCAATATTAAAAATCTGATCAAATACTTCAAATACAATTCCTGAATAATAGTCTAAGCCTCGAACTATTCCTAGATTTACTCTTTTGTTATTAATATTTCTCAACTCCAATGAGGTGAATAAATTTTGTAAGTGTCTGATACTTTGTAGATTTCTTAATTCTTTATGGGAAACAAGATCAGATATATTTCCCTTAAAAGAACAAATTTCTAAAAGATCTTCAAGAATAGTGGAATCAAGAATATCCTTATATTCCATACAAACTTGTTTTATTCCTTTTTTTGAAACTTTATCAATGGCTCTAAAAATTTCGCTAATTAAATTTTCATCATCAATATCATGTTTTGTCTTGATATATTCTTCAATAATCCTTCTATCACTTATTTCGATTATGATTTCAAGGCCTATTTTGTTGAAAAAATTAGAGACAAATTCAATTAACTCTGCTTCGGTTTCAAAGTTAAAATTATCATAAATTTCTATATCCCATTGATGAAAATATCGGTATCTACCTGCTTGTGGTTCATCATATCTGAATACACCACCAAAATTTGCCAATTTTATAGGTATGCGTAATTCCCTCTTGGATACTGCAAATCTAGTTATACCTATTGTAAGGTCATAACGTAAAGCAATATCACGTCCACCTTTGTCTTTGAAATTATAAATCTCGTTTATTATTGATTCACCACTTTTTGCTTCGAGTGTTGATAATAGTTCAATAGGAGATGGTTCAATGATTTGAAAATTATAATAAGAAATAGTCTCATAAAATTTTGTCCTTAGGTATTCTAAATATAACGTATCTTCATAAGATAAATCTCGCATTCCTCTTGGTAATTCTAGCTTCACAGTAAAAATTCAAAAATGTTGGTTGGAATTTAGATTTTCCGCTTTTTTCAGTATTTTTATAATAAAGTTTAAGCATTTTAGTTAAAGATTAAGGAAGGAGGAATAAAGGTGAAGGGGGAAGAAGTGAAGGAAAAATTCAGATATCTAGATCATATGACTGATCTCATAGTAGAAGCTTATGGGAATACTTTAGAAGAATTATTTGAGAATTCTGCTATTGGATTAGTTAATGCCATGTTTGAGATCTCCACGGTAGATTTAACTACTTCAATCAAAATAATTGCAGAAGGACATGATTTTAAAAGTTTACTTTATGATTGGATAGAGAAAATAATATTAGCGATTTATATTGATAGAATGATAATTATAAAATTTGATTCATTATCATTTTCAAAAATTTATACATCTATCACAAATAACAATAAAAAAGTGGAAACAGTGATTACAGAAGAAAATACACTAATAGCAAAAGATCTCGATTTTGCAGATAATAAAGAGGATAACCCAAATTATAATGCAATTTATAAACTTGAAGGTATTGGGAAGGGAGAGACAATCAATTTAGAGAAACATGAATATAAAGTAGAGGTAAAATCTATAA
>DATFBJ010000221.1:0-10995 GCA_035253885.1 Nitrososphaeraceae archaeon | reverse complement strand
ATATATTAAATATTAATTTAGAATTAGAGAGTTGGTTATCATTAGGATCATTGGGATTATCAATAATGTTTGTTTTATTGCTTACTTCTTTTTATAATTTCCTTATTGGTACTGAAGGGAAAGGACCTGAAAGATTTGTTGATATAAATGGGGTTATCATCAAGACAATTTCTATTTCTGGTGCACCTTCACTAATTTTAGCTGGAATAGCCTTTGGTTTATCAAAAAACTATGGCAACAAACTGAGCGGATTATTATTATCTCTTTCGGGAATAATTATTATTATTGGAATGATAATTTGTATTAATTTTACCTCAAATATTACTAGTGAATTTAATCGACCTATTCTTGTTATAGTCCCATATATTTTTATATTTGGAGGAATAGGAATATTTATTATTGGATTACTTCTTTACCTAAAATCTAAAAAAGGAATTGATAGACAAAGGAGATTTAATTGAAAACTACAAATATCGAGAAAATTGAAATATCAAAACAAAATCTTCCTATTAATGTAAATACTTCATTATTAAGTGAAATTTTTCATATAGCTAAACAAGAAAATAGCCCACTTCTTTCTGTAGTAATTGGAACTAAACCTGATTTTTATAAACAAGCACCATTAGTTGTTCAGGAAAAAAGAGAAAAATTGCCAGTATTTGTTATAGATACAGGTCAACATTTTGATGATATTTTAGGATTTGGAATAAAGGAGTTTAAGTTAGAAGAATCAGTAGGGTGTGATCTACAAATTAGAGGAGATCTGATGGAGAAAGCAAGTGAATTAATTCTTAAATTTGGTTCATTTGGTAGATTTTGTAAAGAGGAATATGGTTCAACTTCAAAATTACTTCCTGTTGTTCATGGTGATACTTTAGTTGCAGGAATTGCTCCCTTGGCATGGGTTTTTGGAATGGGCCAAAAAGTTGCTCAAAATGAAGCAGGATTAAGATCCATGAGTCCTGAAATTATGAAAAAATTAAAGATCACGCAAGAGCCTAGCTTAGATCTAATTGAAAAATTTATTCATGAACAATTTGAAGGAAAATGGTTTGTGGCACGAGAAGAACCATTTCCTGAACAAATAGATACATGGATATGTTCTGCTGGTACTCAATATTTCTTTGCTCCTACTCAACTCAATAAGGATAATCTTGTCAAGGAAGGTTATCCTGAGGAATTTGTTCATGTTGTCGGAAATTCAGTTGTAGATGCAATTTACTTAAAGAGGAAACAAAAAGTATCTCAAAGTATTTTTGATTTATATCCTCAGTTGGAAAATGGAAAATGGATAAGAATGGATATACATAGAAGAGAGAATCTAACGGAACATCGCTTTAAGTCTATTATACATGGATTAGTAAATATTGTAAAATATTCTGATCATAAAGTGATCCTAGTTATGTTGAATGCTACAAAATCAGCCTTGAAATTTTATGGTTTAGAAGATAAAATTAGGTTACTTGCTAAAGAATTTCCAAACAAATTCTTAATTACACCTTTATGGAAAGAATATGGACAAGTAATAGAATTTTTAGATAGTGGGAGATGTTGGGCTGAAATGACAGATTCTGGCTCAATGCAAGAAGAGTTATTATATTTTAAAAATGTATTATCCCTGACAATACGGTTAAATACAGATAGACCTGAAACAATTTTTGATGCTAAAAGCAATTTATTAATTCCTCCAATAAATTCTGAATGGATTATGTCTATGGTCAATCATCTCTATGATAAATTTGATGATTTTGGAATAAAATCAAAAAACAAAAAGGAAATTTATGGTGAACCCGGACAAGTATCTAAATCAATTGCCAAAATAATTAAAAAACAATTCGAAGATAAAAATACGAGTTTTTATCCTTGGTTTCATCAAAGGATAAATCTGTGGAAAGAAGATAATGATTTACAATATATGTAAGAAACATATAGATATTTTACTCTAATCTGATTAATATATTATTTTTTTTGCCGATATTTTAACTATTAAATTCATTTAAAATATTAGTTTTGTATGTTATACATACAACGGTGCTGGTCTTAAATTACTTCTTGCCATGATCATGACGATCAATCCTATTTAAACCTAAAGCTATAAAGACGATAATTTTAACAATATTATTAGATAAATTAATTAATGTGAAAATGATAAAAAGATAGAGGTCCTCTTTTGTCAAATGCTAATAATGGGGATAATCTATTAGGAAGAGATCTACTTACCAGACAGAATAAGAATTTTAATCGTATAATTGTACTTTGTATTGATCGAGATGATGATATAGGATCTAAAGGAGGTATCGAAACTCCAGTAGTAGGAAGAGATTCTTGTATCAATGCGGGTATCCGTTTGGCTATTGAAGATCCAGAGGATTCTGATGCAAATGCTATATTTGCCGCTATAAAAACTTATGAAGATCTATTAAAAAGAGGCTTTAAGGTAGAAGTTGCAATTGTTGCAGGAAAATACAATAGAGGTGTAGAAGGTGATGAAAAAATTGGATCAGAAATACAATTCCTAGTCAAAAGATTTAAAGCTGATGCTTCTGTAATTGTTTCTGATGGTGAAGACGATGAAACTGTAGTACCGGTTATTCAGTCACTTGTACCAATAATGTCTGTTCAAAGAGTAGTAATTAAACACAGTAGAAGTGTTGAATATTCTTATGCAGTTTTTGGGAAATATATTAAAATGTTAGTCTATGATCCTCGTTATTCAAAATTTTTTCTAGGAGTTCCTGGTGCATTGTTTGTGGCTAGTGGAATAGCTACTATATTTGGTTTGACAAGGGAAGCCATTGCACTAGTTCTAAGCATTTTGGGCTCTGCCTTTATAATACGTGCTTTTGATATCGATAAATCGATAGGTGCATTAGGTAAACCTACTCCTACAAGTTTCATAAGAATTTTTTCTCTAGTAGCGGGATTGTTAATAATTGTCGTATCTATCGTTAATGGACTTTCACATATTCCACAAGAAATTGTTACAGAAGAATTGACAAATTGGGAAATTGTTACCAATAAACAAATAGTTGGAAGTTTTATTAGAGGGACTATTTTGTTAATGTGGATTGGAATTGGGACTATTTTGACCGGTACTTTATTGGGGAATTGGTTTAGAGGAAGTATAAAAACTATGTCTGATATTCTTAGGTTAGTGATATTAATTTTATTATACTATCCAATTTTACAATTTACTTCTGTATTGACAGAAGGAGCTAGTCCTTTCAATCTTATTTCTTCATTACTTATTGGATTAGCTATAACTTTAGTAGCTGCTACTTTCTTATATCAATATTATAGAAATAGAAAAGGTGGAGAATCTATTAAATAATATAAAATAAATAAGTATTAAACACTTTATAACTCACAGAAAAATATTAAATGAAGATCCCGATTTTTTCTAATCCAATTTTATTTGACTTAATGTTTAAATTATCAGGTTTTTATAAAATTTATGAAAGATGGCTGGAATCTCAAATATCTAGATATGTCTTACCAAACCACATTGCTATTATCTTAGATGGAAATAGAAGGTGGGCTAAATACCATTATTTTGGAGTAAATAAAGCTCATAATGTTGGAGCAGAGAAAGCAGAAGAATTGTTAAACTGGATATATGATCTAGAAATAAAAATAACTACCATTTATGTCCTTTCTAATGAAAATCTTGAACGAGAAAATGAGGAATTAACCAATATTTATGGACTATTGAGTAAAAAACTTACAAAACTTCGAGATGACAATCGCATTCATAAACGCAAAATGAAAATTAAAGCAATCGGTAATATTGAATTATTACCTAAAAACCTACAACATATATTAAAAATCTTAGAAGAAGAAACTTCTTCATATGACTCTATGTTTTTGAATATAGCAGTAGCATATGGTGGGCAACAAGAATTAGTAGATGCAATTAAGAAAATAGCATCTATGGTTAGTTCTGGTCAATTAAAAGTAAGTGACATTGATAAGAAGATCATTGAATCGTGTCTATATACCTCACATCTTCCACAATCTGATCCAGATTTAATTTTACGAACTTCTGGTGAAAAAAGATTAAGTGGTTTTTTACTTTGGCAGAGTGCTTATAGTGAATTAATATTTATGGATGTATTTTGGCCTGAATTTAGAAAAATTGATTTTATGAGAGCTATAAGAACTTATCAAAATCGTAGAAGAAGATTCGGAAAATAAAGTAATAATTTAATAATATATTATGATAATCTCTGTATATTATGCATGAACATGGATTTTATGAACGACATTTAAAAAAATGGTATTGTAGTTATTTTATGGATGAAAAAGAATGGCTTGATATACATGACTATTTACCAAATCAATTAGCAAATGACCAAACATCATTAGATAGAAGAAGAGAGGAATTAACTTAAATTACATGGTGATTTTTTTTGATAAATGAAACTTCTTCAGGAGCCATACTATTTTATATCAATAAACAAACAATAGTCTTTCTTCTATTACACTACTCTGGAGGACATTGGGATTTTCCTAAAGGTAATCAAGAAAAAGGAGAAAGTGATATTGATACAGCATTAAGAGAGATTACAGAAGAGACAGGTATAATTGATGTTACTTTTCTAGAGGGATTTAAGAAAGAAATATTCTATAAATATAAACGAAATAATCACTTAATCTCTAAAAAAGTAGTTTATTTTTTGGCCAAATCTAATTCCACAAATGTAGTATTATCATCAGAACATTTAGACTTTGTATGGGAGTCATATGAAGATGCCCTAAGAAGAATCACTTATAAGAATTCAAAGGAAATTCTTACCGATGGATATAATTTTTTAATTAACTTCCTAACATCAAATAACCAAAAAGTAGCAATTTAATACGATGATTATGATTGTATTATTTGATAGAAATCTATGAGTTTGTTAAACAATAAATATTACAATATATTTAAAACAGAATTACAACTTTCTGATTTGGAGATTAAAGTTTTCCTTCTTATTATAAGCAAAGGAATGATTAGTCTAGAAGAACTTTCCTCTAATTTGGATTTAGATAAATCTCAATGTAAAAAAATAATAGAATCTCTTATTGTAAAAAATATGATAATTGAATATTCAACTAATCTATTTGAAACTTTTCATCCGCGATTTGCTATTATAAATAGATATAAAAGATTGTGCATAGAAAATAAAATTGCATTACAAAAAAATTTGATAATTGATAACCTTGCAATTGCATTGGAAAAACTCTTCGATGCTGCAAGGACTAAATAAGGATAATAAAAAATATTATTTTCTATGAGTATACATGACGACTCTACAAATGATAAAATAGTCTATTTTGGTGTTATTAATATAAATGAGAAAGGGAAAAATATAGGAGCAATAGATATATGGAGAAGTGTAATCACTAAAGAACTTTTCTGTGAAGAAAAAAGATTAGGTAATTTAGATATAGCAGATAATATTGGGATGCCAAAAATAGATAAAGGTTACAAATGGGCTGTTGCTGTTAATAGAAATCGTTTAGGTAAAGATAGATGGAAATTAATCAAAATTGTAAAAGAAGGAAAATTTTTCTTTTATGATACAGATGATGAGACCATTATAAATACTAACGTAATAAACTATCATATAGATGATAACAATTGGTGGAATTTTCTTGTTGAAAATAATATAAATCAGAGTATAGAAATTACTAAAGAGTTATAGGCTATGTATGGGTTTGAGAATAACAATGATCTTAAAATAGATGTCTTTATAAAAAATTCTTCTGGGGGCGAGTTTGCCAGCAAATTAAATGGTTATTTCATTGTTAATAATAAAAGTTTTAGATTTTCTGCTATTGCATTTGGACGAATTGGAGGACATAATATAAATTTAAAATTATCAAATTTGTGTATTACTAAATTAAAAAAAATGGAAATTGACCCGGAAAAATTACAACTTATAATCCAGAGAAAATTAATTGAAGGAGATGTCCACCTTTTGAATAATATGACATCATCCAAGTAGCGATCTACAAATAGGGTTTAAAAAATTTTAAATCATATAACAATTATTACTTTTTATTTTATCTATATTATAAATGTAAAAAATAAAAAGGTTTAAGGATATCACTAAACTAATGCATTTTCTAATGATTTTGAACAATTACATAAATTTCTCTCTTCTGATATATTAGGAATGACAGTTAGTAACAATTTTTTTGTTTTAACGACATTCTTACTTAATGTTTCAATAATTTCTTTAGAACTTACAGATATTTCTGCCCAAACATCATAGTCAGTTATTGTAGAAATAGATATATAACACATTTCCATTTCCCTTGCTAAAATGCATTCTGGAATTAATGTCATTCCTATTATATCAGCTTTAAGTAATGTTCTATAATAATTGGATTCAGCTTTAGTAGAAAACCGAGGTCCTTCAATACAGATATATGTTCCTTTAGGATGGACTTTATAATTTAATCTTTCTTCATTTTTTATTATAATTTCTCTTAAATCTGGACAAAAGGGTTCTGATTGCGAAATATGGCAAACTATCGGACCATCATAAAAAGTATAATTTCTTTTTTTTGTAAAATCTATAAATTGATCAGGTAATACTATATCGCCTGGTTTATACTCTACTTTAAGACTTCCTACTGCCGAAGGTGCTATGATTACTTTAACACCTAGTTCTTTCATCGCCCAGATATTTGCTTGATAATTGATTTTGTGGGGCGGAATTCGATGATTCTTACCATGTCTAGGAATAAACGCAATTCTCTTTTCTTTGTATGTACAAATTGTTATTACATCAGATGTTTCTCCATAAGGAGTATTAATTTTAATTTCATCAATTATGTTAAAAAGAGTAGGATCATAAATACCCGTACCTCCAATTATTCCTATCGAAGCTGTATATTTTAAATTTTTATTCATAATATTTCACCAATGAACGGACATCATATCCTTTATTTCTTAACATCTCTGCACCTTTTAAGTATACTAATTCTATAATTACTGCAAAGCCAAATATTTTACCACCCATCTCCTCAATTAATTGGGCAGTTGCTAAAGCAGTTCCACCTGTAGCAATCAAATCGTCAGCAATTAGAATGCTTTCATCTTTTTTAATAGCATCCTCTTGGATTTCAATAGCTGAACTTCCATATTCGATATCATACTTTTTTTTCTTTGTTTTGCCAGGAAGCTTACCAACTTTTCTTACAAGTATAATTCCTTTTTTAAAATTTCCTGCTAATAAAGATGCAACTGTAAATCCACGTGATTCAATTCCTGCTATTAAATCTATTTCGGATAATTCTTCTGGCTTAATAAATTCTTTAGAAATTTGTTGTAAAGCAGTAGAACTTCTAAATAGTGGATTTACATCTCTAAAAACAACTCCATGTTTTGGAAAATTATTAAAGTTCTTGATTAAAGATTTCCAATCTTGATTCTTATTTTCCAATATTACAAAACTTCTCTATCCATATATAAAACCTTACTCTTGAATGTAAAGAATTAATAAGAATTATTTATAGTACAAATTTTTAAAACATATTTTTAATTATAATAAAGTAAACTTCAAAATTGTTAATATGTTATTTTATATATCTTCTATTAATATATTATCTTGAATGATATTCTGATTCTTACATATATTTAATATTCTTGTGTAACGTATTTTTCTATCGAAGCTTTTACCTTGAATACTCCTTCTGGTGCAACAATGCTAGGAGCATTGATTGTAGGAAGATGTCCACACAACAACTTCCTCCAAACTTTTTAATATCGTATTCTATAAAATCATTATTTTGAAAATAACATGTTTCTGGTTTCTTGAGATTCTATTGTATCATCTACTAAAAGGATAGGTTTTCTTTTTTTCATTTATAATTATTGGAATGTATTTATTAGTAAATAAATTAATATTTTTTTATTTCTAAAAGATTTATTGTTATATCACCCAGTCAATTCAAATTTGGCATATTTCATAAAAGCATGTTCCCTATTAATGTCTTTTAATATAACAGATTGTAAATTAGCCTCAATAAAAATTGTATTTGTTATTTTGCTTCCTGATAAATCTGAATTCTGTAAGTTTGTCCACATGAAATTAGATCTTTTCATATTACAGTTTCGTAAATTACAACTCTTCATTTCTGCATACATAAATAGTGTATCTGTGAGATCTGCATTTTCAAAATTAGAATTATTGAGTTCAGCTTGAACTAAATTTGTTTTTGTTAATATACAATTTGAAAAATTGGTTTGAATACATATTGCTCCATTGAGAAAAGCTAAAGAAAGATTTTTTCCAGAAAAAACTTGGTTACTCAAATTTGGCTTGAAAGTAAGATTATGGAGTCGAAATTTATTAAATTCAGCAATTCTTTCATCAAGAATGAGTTTAATTGCCTCTTGATTTAAATTATCCATTTAATAAAAAGATAAACAACAGTTATATCAATATTACAATATACATAAATAAGAAATCTAGTATTATACTACCTCTAAAATATTTAGCTTTTCTATTAAATAGATAACATTTTTAGTAGGATTCTACAAATAAGATAGGCGTGAACCTCTCTAAAGCTAATAATATACCGCCAAGAATAATGGTTGTTGATGATGAAAAAGATATATTATCTATAATAAAAAGAGGGCTTGAATCAAAAAATCGGTTTCAAGTAGAAACATTCCTTGATGCAGAATATGCTTTGGAATCACTTAAGAAAAAACCTATTGATTATTATGATTTGGTTCTGACCGATATTAGAATGCCTAAAATTAATGGATTTGAATTGTATCGTCGGGTTAAAGAAAGTAATCCTCATATGAAAATTGTATTTATAACAGCTTTTGAAATAAACAAAGAAGAATTCACTAAAGTTATTCCTTCGGTAGATGTTCTAGATTTTATTAGTAAACCTGTTAGTATGTCTACTTTGATCAATAAATTAACCTCAATTTTAAAATATATTGATGAATTTAAATAATTGTTACCTATTGTTGTTTCTACTTTTGTCAATCAACGCCTACTATTGGTAATGCCTTTTTCGAAGGAAAATTAAATCTGTTCTTGTCCATTTCCTCTTTGGTAACTTTTTCAAATTCTAAAGTTATTTCCACTGGAATTGAAAATTTTAAGCTGATTTCATTAGCTAGTTTTCCTATACTATCAGGATCACTAACTTCTTTTGAACCTTCAAGAAATACCCGTGTTTGTCTATGTAAAATTCTTCCACCAAATTTTGATACAAGATACTCATTTAGTTCTCTAATTATTTTATCTGGAATTTCATTATAGTAAAAACATAATCCATGAATAGGTTCTTTGTCAAAAGGAGTGCCATATTTATACCAAAATATGCCAAAATGTTGATATTCACCATACAAACACTTTATTTCCCAATGGTTGACCTTATCAATAGGATATCTTGCATTTATAACTTCAGCTATAGTGAGATGCCAATATCTAATACGCATATAAAGATCTTTATCTTTACAAATATAATAACCTATTAGGGAAAATAAGAAGAATTAAATCCAAACTAAAAATAATATATATAATTTGAATAAAAATTACCAAGAAAATTACGATAGGCTAAAACTAATAGAGGAAATGGAAAATGAATTTAACAATAAAAATACTGAATTTTTTCATGGATTAGCTTTCCATCATGATCCTGTGATAAGAACTAGATCGATATGCATTATAGCGGAGATTGGTGGAAATGAAGCAGTTAACATAATAATTAAAGTCTTGAAAGAAGACGTTGATGAGTTGGTTAGACATGAAGCTGCTTTCTCTCTTGGTCAATTAGGATTTAGAAGTGGAATAAAAGCATTATCGAATGCTGTAAAGAATGATTCAAGTCTTTTTGTTAGACATGAGGCAGCTGTTGCTTTAGGAGTAATCGGATCTGAGGATGCTAGGGAAATATTAATTACCACATTAAGTGATCCAAGTGAAGAAGTCAAAAAATCAGCTATTGTTGCCTTGGCAAATTTAGATTATATTTTAAAAACAAAAAAAATTAATAAATTCACTAGAATGACAGGAGGATAAATAAGTTAAAAAAACTTAGGTTATGATTTCTCCTAATTTATTTAATCTAATTGCTTCTTTAATTTCTCTACATATACGTCTACCCATACTCATAGGTTCTTCATATAAAAGATCTGAATAAGGAGAACCATTTATATAAAGATTTGTGCCTGCTACTATTCTAGCTGAAAATTCAAATGTCACAAAGTTACCATTTCTATCATAAACGCCCTCTAAACAAAAGGGTCCAGGCATGCCAGGGGGAATTTGTTTTTTCGATGTTTCAACAAATTTTTCGGCCATTAAAAACGCATCCTGTAATAACGATTCCCTAAGTACTACTGGAAAATTACCAATTACGTTATACGTAGGATTAAAACCTAATTTACTTTGAACTTGAGAAGGTATTCTTCCAATTCCATCAATATCACTTTCGTATCTCCTATCAATACCTAAAAGTTCTACTTCATTTTTTAATGGAGAATAAAAAAATTGTAAAAATATAGGTACGCCTATAACATATTCTTGTATATATAATTCATTTTCTGTTTTTATTATTTTTTTTTCAATTAACTTTCTACATCCTTCATTAAAACTTTGTTCATCCCATGCAAGAAAATATCCTTTTCCGCCTGCCGCTCCGTGTAATTTAACTATACACAAATTTTTAATTTCTTTTTTTCCTTTAATTTGTGTTGGCGTATTAAAATTTGAGTCAGACATTAATTTTTGTTTTAATTCTCTATCAGCTTCCCATCGTAAAATCCATTTATTACCAAATATTGGTATATTAATTTTTTCTATTTCATCAAATTTTAGATTAGATATTAGAGTTCCATGAGGAATTAAAAGTATTTTTTTATCTATTAATTTATTTTGAATATCTTTCCGTAATAAATCTTGGAAATTTTCTAGAAAAAATAATTCATCAATAAAATTAAACCTTTTATAAAGATTTGACCTTTTTTTTTTA
>DATFBJ010000220.1:0-3407 GCA_035253885.1 Nitrososphaeraceae archaeon | reverse complement strand
CCATTATCGTTAATAACATTTGTTGCTAAAATAAGGAAACCCAATTGTGATGGCTCTTCAACTGGTGGTATTTGTGAAATTGTTAATTTCTCTCCTCCAGTATTTAGTAAAGATGGTAATGGTATTGGCAATAGTGGTAATTGTTCAGCAGAAGGTGTTTTCTCTGTAGTTGAAGAATCGTTCAACGTAATAGAACAAGATTTTTTATCACCAGCTTTGATCTGACCTTGACACTGATTTCCAAAGGATATTTCATATCCTTGGGCATGATCAACAGAAATAGAATATTGACCTTCTTCAATAGAAATAATTTGGACTTTCGGTGAAACGGAAGTTTGAAAAGAGGGTGGAAAAGCTTGGCTTCCAAGCACATTTATTATGAAATCAGATGCCTGTTTGGTACCTCCATTATCGTTAATAACATTTGTTGTAATTATAAGAAAACCTTTTTGTAATTGCTCTTCAACTGATGGTATTTGTGCAATTGTAGGTACTTGAAAATCAGACTCTTGTGCAAAACTAATAATAGGAATAGAAGTTATAATGATGAAAAAAGATAAAAATAAAATTAATAAGCTAAATATCATAGTTATTTAATCCATTTTTAAAGGTAGATTAAATATATATTTGTATTAAGTCACAAAATCTAATAATAAATTATTCTAGAATTATTAACGTTCTTATTTATTTTTAAATTTATAACTTTATTAGCTAAGATAATTTTTTCTATTTAATTATATAGAATCTTTTAATAGATTGTAAATTAGAAAAAAATATTTAATGGGTAAAAGCCAACAAAAACCAATAATTTATTTAGATAGTTGAATAATATTTATCCATAATTTCAAAACTATAATATAAAAATAAAAAAAATAAATATCTAACTTATTAGAGCATTAGTCTATTTTCTCTTTTGTTTCTTCTGCTCCTTCTTCCATTCTGTTTTTTGCTTTTTTTGCTCCTAGTTTCATTTTATCGCCTGCATCTTCCATCTCATCTTTTATTTCTGACATTGTTGTTTATAATAATACAACATAGTATAAAATGATATCATAAATGTATACGCCTATTAATTTCTCTTAATAAGAAGATAAATACTATAAAATTATTCTATACTTTTATGTTAAATTTAAATATTTTTAAGAATAAGAATTATCCAATATTATAAATATGCTTATTATAATGTATCGGTAAATTAAAACTACTAAATAGGTCACTTAAAGACATACTGAAATTTAATTTATATTTAATATAATAGAGAATTGAACAGATTGACTTTATTCAATTACGGTTATAGAAATTAGTAATTCATTTTGTTATTTATTTAATGGATATTGTTAATTAACTTTTTTAATTATCATTATTCATACAATTTATCTTTAATTATAATTAAATCTCTTGCTACTTTAATTGAATAAAATAACATTTTAAGATATAATTTGTTGTAAAAATCTAATACATCAAGATAATGATGATGAATATATCATTTATTGTAATATTTTATAATATAAAATTAAGAGTTAAGATATAAAAAAACAAATTTAATTTTAATTAGTTAATAAGTTAAACATATTTATTTATGACATATAACACTTATTATGAAATAATAATATTAGTATTTAATAATGATTATATATTTGTACTATATTTTCTTATCCTTTGCATTTTTATGCCTAATTGAATATGCATTTCAACAATCACAATTAATAAACAATCAAGCATATGCGTTTCAGCCTATACAAGTTGTAGATATAGATAGACATTTAACTTCGATAATTTTTCCTATAGAAAAAGATATTCTAATTCCCTCAATTGATTCTATAACACAAGAAAAATCAGCAGATATTAAAAATAATATTTCAAAACTCTCAGATTCTATTGAGTCTAATAATTTTGTAATAGAGGAATTTACTGTTCCATCAGGCTCTCGTCCTCATGATGTAGCACCTGCACCAGATGGAACAATTTGGTATACAGCTCAGGGATCAGGAGATTTAGGACAATTGAATCCAAATACTGGAAAAATACATCACATTGATCTTGGTAGTGGTTCTGCTCCTCATGGTGTTATTGTTGGACCAGATGGTGCACCTTGGATTACTGACGGAGGGCTAAATGCCATTGTACGCGTAGACCCTGTAACAGAAAAGATAACAATTTTTCCTTTGCCTGAAAAGCATGCAAATGCTAACCTTAATACAGCTACATTTGATGGAAATGGCATATTATGGTTTACAGGACAAAGTGGAATATTTGGCTATTTAGAGCCAAAAAGAGGACATTTAGAGGTTTTTTATGCTCCTCGTGGACCAGGTCCATATGGTATAACTACAACACCTGATGGAAAAGTTTACTTTGCATCTTTAGCAGGTAGTTATATAGCACGCATTGATTCAAAAACTGGAAATGTCACTGTTTTGGAACCGCCAACTCCTGATCAAGGAGCTAGACGAGTTTGGTCTGACTCCAACAATAAAATCTGGGTAAGTGAATGGAATGCTGGAAAGTTAGGCGTTTATGATTCTAACATCAATACTTGGAAGGAGTGGCAGGTTCCTGGAGAAAATCCATTGCCATATGCTGTTTATGTAGATGAACATGATATGGTATGGATTAGCGATTTTGGATCAAATTCATTTTTACGTTTTGATCCAATTTCAGAAAGATTTGAGAAGTTTAAGATACCTAGTAATGATGCTGAAGTACGTCAGATATTAGGAAGTCCTGGAGAGGTATGGGGAGCCGAATCTGGAACAGATAAACTTGTTAGAGTTCGAGCTAATAATTAAACAAATAAATTATTTATTCTTATTACAATATTGTAAAAATTTCACCATTTTTTTAAGATATAAATGAATTTCAAGAGTTAGCAAATAATACAATATAAATAAATTATCAAAGTATTTTATATTTTTTATGCCAAGATAATAGTAGTTACGTATGAGCAAACATGAAGATATTAAAATATTAGAACAGGGAGATATTTTCTTTTTTTATAGGCCCAAAGTAGATTCTAAGGAAATAAAAAGTATAGATGATGTACGTAGATTTTATATGATTCTATGTCCAGAAGATGAGCAAAAAATAATAAATAATGATACTACCACAAAGAAAAAAAAACTTTATAGGCTATTTATTATAGGAAAAAAATCGCTTCCTGAAATTAGAAAAACAGAAGCACGATCATCAGAAAGATTTTGGGCTCAAGTAGGTGGTATTTTTTATGATCCTAAAAAACTTGGTGAAGATCTCACTTCTGAAGAATTTAGAAAAGGTGATGCAGCAAGGCCTGTTGGAGAAGGAAAATATGCTATAATAGAACATCAAAATCACACAGAACTAGCATTTATACTAGAAATGCCGCAAGAAATTGGTGAGGCTCAAAAAGAATTAGGAATACAAAAAGA
>DATFBJ010000219.1:0-5646 GCA_035253885.1 Nitrososphaeraceae archaeon | reverse complement strand
ATATTAACTAATTGCTGTCATAAGATAATAACAATAGTAGTTAAAATTTATTGGAATAAATATATTTTATGTCTATATAATAATCCATTTAAATTTTTACGATTTATAACAAGAATAATGTAAATAATTAAAAATAACTTTACTATTAAATTAAAATTTTTTTATAATTATCATTAACTTAATTGGATAAAAATGAATATTAGGTAATTGACAATAGTATAAAAATGGAAGAAAAAGATAATGTATTAGTAAGAGATATTCAAATAGAAGATAAAAGAATCATTCATATAAAAATAATTTTTTTTGAGAATGGATGTTTTATCATAGTATCAGAAAATTCTAATAAGATAGGATCCATTACCATATCATCTAGTATATCAAATAAAGTAACATCAGCTATAGTAATACCCAGTAAATTTGATTCAATTTTCATTAATTCCATTGCTCAAAGAATATCATTAATGTTAAATGGAATTTGCTTAGTGTCTCTTCATACTAGAATACAATTAGATGTTAAAAGTATGAAAACAATTATGGGTGAGATACTAAGCATGATTAGTACACAGGATGAAAATAATGCAAAAAAATAATTCTAATATTACTAATATTCATAATAATGACATTAGAGAATTTATAGAATTACTAGAAAATGAAGATGAAATTATCAGAATTAAAAAGAATGTTAATAGTATATTTGAATTACCAGGAATAGTTAGTAAATTTGATGGTAATAAAGCTGTAATATTCGAAAATGTCGAAAATAAAACTATTCCTGTAATTAGTAATCTTATTGGAACAAGAAAAAGATTTGCCATGGCAATGGGATCAAAAGAAAAAAACGATATTCATAAAATCATTAACAAATCTATTAATAATATGAATATCAATGTAAAAGTAATAAATAATATACCTTTATATTATCAGAATTCATCAAATAATTTATCTATTCTTCCAATTGTTACACATTTTGAAAAGGATGCTGGACCATATATTACTTCATCAATTGTGTATGCAAAGGATCAAGAAAAAGGAAATCAGAATTCTTCTACCCACCGATTATTAAAATTAGATGATAAAAATATGGCAATAAGAATGGTAGAAGGAAGACATTTACATAAATGTTTTATGTATTCTAAAGATCACAAAGAAGATTTGAAAGTTGCAATTGTGATAGGAGTACACCCTGCAATTAATATAGCTGCAGCTTATCAAGCATCATATGGCATAGATGAAATGCATATAGCAAATACAATATTAAATGGAAATCTTCTATTGGATATTAACAAGTATTCACAACTTCTTATTCCTGCAATGTCGGAAATAGTTTTAGAAGGAAAAATATTGTATGATAAAACACAAGAGGAATGGATGGTAGAGATGTTAAAAACATATGATTTTAGAAGACAACAGCCTGTATTTGAATTAGAAAAAATAAGATTTAGAGATGACGCTATTTTCCATGATATACTACCTGGTTATTCAGAACATCGTTTATTGATGGGATTACCTGTTGAATCAAAGATGTTAGATCAAGTAAAAAATGTTGTTTCAGGTACTTCAAAAGTGTTTCTAACGGATGGAGGAAGTAATTGGCTAACAGCAGTAATACAGATAAAAAAGAGAGTAGAAGGAGAGCCAAAAAATGCTTTACTTGCAGCATTTGCAGCTCATCCCTCACTTAAAATTGCAATAGTAGTTGATGAAGATATTGACCCTACAAATTCTGTTGAAGTAGAATATGCAATATCAACAAGATGTCAGGCAGATAAAGATATGATTATTATTAAGAATGCAAAAGGATCTAGCCTTGATCCATCTAGTGATCAAATAAATTTACTTACAACAAAATTAGGAATTGATGCAACAGCTACATTATTAAAAGACAAAGAAAGATTTGAAATTGCAAAGATTCCAGGGAGAGAGAGTATTAAATTAACAGAATATTTTTCAGAATAAATTTCTAAAAAAATTTGATGAAAGTATATTAACATATTAAAAAAATTTCATGTAATAATATAAATATATTGATTTAATGGTATAATTTATATTATTAATTTAAATACCCTTTTCAGCAAAAAAGATGTAGATATAATTATGAAACCCAATAGTTTTGCTATGAAAGAGTGGCATTTAGAACATGTTGAAAAGGTAATTGTTCGATATATAAAGGGGTTATCTCCAAATGCGACCTCATTTGAGAAGCGCAATTTTAAAAAATATAGTACTATGTCTAATTGTACAAAACAAATAGAATATGATAAAAAACATGGTGTAACAGAAGAGGAGGTAATTGCAGTAATGCAAAGAATTAGAAATGATGATTCTTTTTCAGAATTACGCAAGAATCCTGATTCTGTTCAAAGATTAGATGAATTAGAAAAGCAACTTACCTCTCCGAAAAAAATCGGTTGGTAAATTTTCTATATTAATTCTTCATATTTTTATTATAACTATTTTCTATGAGATAAAAAGAAAAAATATTTAAATTGTGAAAATTTATAAAGTATAAATGAATAGAAAAGTCTCTACTATTATAGGTTCAGGTTTTGTTGTTTTATTATTATATTTTGGCTTAACAACAGAAGAAAACTATAAAAATAGTTTTTCAAGTCATATAAAGATATTTGCTCAAGAGAATAAACCTCCTGTTGTTAAGAATTCCAAGATAATCGAGTTTTCAGGTATTAATTATGCAGATGTCGTAAATAGTCGTGATATTAATTTAAATGGTTTTACAGTATCCGTATGGTTTAATACAGCAATGAATGTCACTTCAGGAAATAATGCTATTTTGCTAAACAAAGGCGGATTTGGAAGTGATAGACCAGGATTTAATCTTAATTATGGAGTATGGCTTAATAATAGAGAAAAAGTTACAGGTGGGTTCGAAGCTTCAAATGGAGATGATTATTTTCTTACTTCTCAGGGATCTTATGATGATGGAGTATGGCATAATGCCATTATAACTTTTGATGATGAATCACATCTATTAAAACTATATCTGGATGGCCTAGAGGTTGCAAGCAATTCAACAAATATAGGAATAACACCTGATACTACAGGTAAACAACCTATCAGATTAGGAGCAAACTCCTTAGTTGAAAAGGGTGGAAAAATAAATGGTAATTTTACAGGACAATTAGATGATATCCAAATATGGGACTATGCTTTTACTAAAGAACAGGTAGATAGTTTATTTGATACAGAATCAAAGATAGCTAGATAAATTATATTTATCTAGGATTTAATAATATTAGCGAAGAAAGTAGCATTTTCTCAATAAAGAATTACAAAATTTTTATTTTTTTTGAAACAATTATTTCTGCTCTTCTGGAAATATATAATTCAAGAGCATATCTAATGCTTTATTTTTTATTGCTTGTTTAAAATGTTCTTTTCCTTTTCTAGGAATTTCAAGAGATTTATCATGTTCAACTTCTATGACAGGCCTATGGTCTAATGCTCCTTCAAATTGAATTTTGTATTCTTTAAATTGTGGTGATTTAACAATTGAATCAAATATGTCTTTTAGCCAAACTGAACCTACAAAATATACATAAGGTGGATTCATCTTTTGTTTAAGCAATTCTTTAAGATTATTAAAAGTATGAGATACTTTTTTAGAGTCTGAATCAATTATTATAATTTCTTCATTTATCTGTCTATTGATCAACTCTTTTTTTATCAATTCAGAATATCGTGGTTCAGCAATTACTAATATAATAGTTTTATGAGAATCTGGTTTTGATTTTAAAATAACTTGATATAGTCTAGTACAATGTTCAATTCTTTCAAGAATATGAGGTGGTAATTTTAAAGAGGAATTTTTATGGATAGCATATAGTATAATTAAATTTCCATCTGTAAAATGCATTTCAGACAAATTTATTAATATTTAATTTTAATGATTCTTTTATACATTCCTAAATACAAAATTATACTTAGTGAGTAGATGTTGAACATTTATTAGTAATTATTATATGATTTAGAAATAATAATTTTTATAGTAATGGATATTTATACTGAAAGTCGCCCATGGGGAAAATTTGAAAAATTTCATGAGAATCAGAATTGTACAGTCAAATTAATTTATATTAATGCAAATTCTAGACTGAGTCTTCAATATCATCAATATAGAAGCGAATTTTGGAAAATTGTAAAAGGAAAAGCTAAGGTAGAAATTGACGAAAAAGACCATATAGTTAAAGAAAATGATAATATAACTATTCCTTGTGGTGCAAAACATAGAATAACAGCATTAGAACATGACTGTATAATATTAGAAATATCCTATGGAAAGTTTGATGAAAATGATATAATTAGAATTGAAGATGACTATAATAGACATAAAAAAGAAGCATAATCATTTAATATTATTTAATTATTAATTGAATTTTCTGGTATTTGTTTCTGATATCGTAATAGGATCATAATTCTCATAATAAGTAATTTCAATTTTATTAAAACAAAATTATAGATATATGTGCATTTTTCTATTGTAGATTCTCTTTTAATTATAAAATTCATGACTATTTTATGAATAACTTCACAATTTATAGTATTGAAATAGATTATACTAATCATAGGCTTATTTATTTACTAATCGAAATATTTTATTAATTAAAGACGTTCTGTGAAGAAATAATGAACCTCAATTCTTACTAACTATTAGAAAGACAATGAATTAAAGAGCAAATTAGAAGTGATTAATATTCATCACGGTAAATAATAGAATTCTCAACTATTTTTGTTTTAGATATTTTTGTTATTAATGTAATTTTTTTAAATTCTATGAAAAATCATATGCTTAGTTTTATTAAAACTTTATAGAAAAAGGAGAAGAATAATATAGATGGGTAAGAAAAAAGGGAAGCTGCAAGAAATTTTAAGTAAAGCCATATATGCAGATAATCCAGCTATGTATATTATTTCATATAGAGATTTCAATAAAATTATTTCGATCCCTCTTTTAGAATTTATTGAGATTTCCCAAAATTTTGAAATTATTCCAGCAACCAGAATTATTGAGATTACAAAAGGAGAAAGAATAATTTATCAAAAAAGAGATTTTCAGAATATAAACACAAAATAACATAAAAATTAGAATGATTTTAAATTTTAATGAAAATTATTAAATTATGTTAAATGTATAATTTACATAATTGAATAGTAAAAAGGATAATGAAGATCAGAATGGCAAAGATAATAATGAAAACAGTGCTAAAAAGAATGACAAAGGCAATAAAGATTCAAACAATTCTAACTTCTTTGATATCTCTAATAATGATAGTAAAGGCGATCAAAGTGATAATTCCAGATTTTCAGACTATAGTTCAACAGAATCTCATCCACCAAAGGGTAAATCAAGTAGCTCATTGCCATCAAAAGATTTTAATGATTTTAAGCAGAAAATTAACAATGAAATAAAAGAAATTACCAAAAAAATTAACAAGTATCAAGTAGGTTCCATAAATAAAAAAATCATATATTCTGCTATTGGAATTATTACAGTAGCAGTTATAATAATGATCGTTTCACAAGGATCTAATTTTAAATTTAATCAGGAAGCAGTGACAGAAGCAAAAAACTTAGAAATTTCATTGAAAAATGTTTCAATTACAAATATTGATGATAATAATATTAAAG
>DATFBJ010000218.1:0-4068 GCA_035253885.1 Nitrososphaeraceae archaeon | reverse complement strand
ACCGATATATTAAAACTTGCAACGATAATTCAAGAATCAGGAGCTGATGCAATAACTGCAATAAATACTATTAGAGCAATGGCAATAAATGTAGAGACTGGAATGCCCATTCTGAGCAATAAAATTGGTGGATTGTCTGGCATTCCATTAAAACCGATAGGAATAAGATGTGTTTACGAAATTTCTAAAAAAGTTGCTATTCCTGTAATCGGATGTGGTGGAATATTTACTTGGGAAGATGCATTAGAATACATTTTGGCAGGTGCAACAGCTATAGAGTTAGGTTCTGTAATAGGATATGAAGGTTTGAAAGCATTTTACCAAATAAAATTAGGATTAATAAGATATTTGGAAAAGAAAGGTTACAGGAATATAAAGGAGATTGTCGGTCTTGCACACCAATATTGATAAAATACGCACAGTTGCTATTGAAAATGTAATAGAAGAAACTCCTTCAGTTAAGACTTTTGTTTTTTATGATAAGTTATCTTCAAATGCAAAACCTGGTCAATTCTTAATGGTTTGGATTCCAAGAGCTGAAGAGCTTCCAATGAGCGTCATGATTTCTAACAAGAAAGATCATGCTGCTGTCACGGTGCGTAAACATGGATTTGGATCTACTTCGTTATTTGAAAAGATACAAAATGATGTGATTGGAATACGTGGACCATATGGTAATTTTTTTAGAGTAAGCAAGGATTTAAAAAATCCGTTATTAGTTGGTGGTGGAACTGGCTTGGTTCCATTAATGCGTCTAGCTACTATATTTAATAAACATCAAGAAAAGTGTACCATAATTATGGGTGCAAAAACAAAGGATGAAATACTTTTCAAAGATCTTGCAAATGAAATACTAGGTAAAGATACTAATAATAACATAATTATTACTACTGAAGATGGAAGTTATGGAATTAAAGGAGTGGTAACAGATGCTCTAAAAAGTATCATAAAAAAAGAAAAATTCGATATGATCTATACTTGTGGGCCTGAACTTATGATGAAAAATATTTATGATTTATCTGTTATTCATTCCATTCCAATTCAAGCTAGTCTAGAAAGATATATGAAATGTGGAATAGGGATTTGTGCAAGTTGTTGTATAAACGACAAACTTGTTTGCAAAGATGGTACTGTGTTCAATGAGAATCAATTATCTACCATGTTAGAATTTGGAAAAATTTATAGAGATAAATCTGGCCGCAAATCTTATTACTATTAGTTTAATTAATTTAGTTAAAAATTGTTATATTGTCAAAGCCGTCGTTAATAGACTAGGATAAGGAGGATTTCCTTGCATCTTTGTCCTTATTTTCATATCCTTTGATTTTATATAATCTAATTTTTTTATATATTTTTGATTTTCTAATAATATATCTATCAATGTCTGGGTCTCTGATATTTAAAATTGGTTTGTCTTTTTTTCCAACTTTTCCAACAACTTCTGGTTCTAGATGAATCTTTTTCAAATCTTGGATTATAGAATCAGTACATTCTTTTGATGCTATTATAGCATGACAACCATTTAATGATGAAGTAGAATGTTGTACAAAATACTCTTTAACAGCATAGGCAGACATTTCCTTATTTCTAATAGGAATCCTGTCTATGATTATTTCACTACCTATATAATCTGCTAATCTTTTGATAGCTAGAATTCCTTGTGTTAAAATTGGAAATACTGCAGTAATATGTGAACCTTTATCAAATTTGCCCTCAAATTCAGGACAATATTTGTTTATTACCTTTCCAAGCTCAAATCTTGGATGGCTCAAATTATTAATGATATTATCTTTTTCGTTCTCAAGTTCCTTCATAAATATGCCTTGTTTCTCAAAAATGGATATGTTTTCCTCGTTAATCTTTGTTAATAAAAATAGGCTTAAAGGAATTATAGAACCAAATTTGTCAGTAATTATGATATTCATTTCCTCTTCTATGTCATTATATCTTGTAGGAATTTCTCTATGTGTTGTAGCAGTAGCTGTAGCTCCAAAAAATAGGTTACCAATTTTCAAAGAACTATAGTCCTCCATGTACATATTATTTGATAATGTAATTGAATCAAAATTTTGTCTCATATCATCAAGTATTTCTTCTTTA
Organism: Nitrososphaeraceae archaeon; assembly: GCA_035253885.1. Classification (GTDB taxonomy): domain Archaea; phylum Thermoproteota; class Nitrososphaeria; order Nitrososphaerales; family Nitrososphaeraceae; genus TH1177. Next base: position 1,968 of record DATFBJ010000218.1, on the reverse strand, counting down.
GGTGCATCATAAATAGGGAAAATTTTAAATTCTTCTGTACATCCTAATAAATTCAGATTTTCAATTACTCCAGCTACTGTTACTTTGCAATGAATTTCTGATTCAGGAGAACTTAAAACATCAGTTACCTGTGTAATATAATTATTAGCAAGAATATATCCTACTTTATTTCCTCTTCTGGTTTCAATAAAGTCTAATAACGCGAATTGATTTTTAGAAGATGTATTAATTGCAGTTATTTTTTTGGTTATGCATTTTGATTTAATACAATTTATTAAATTTGAGAGTAGGTTTAAACGCTTTTCTTGATTAACTACAATTTCCTTATTCAGTTGGATAATTGCTAGTGCTTTTTTTATACCTGTATCGCTTTGTTCTAGCGAAGACTCAGATAAATTATAAATTCTTCTTGTAATTTCAGGATTTTTTCCTTCACTCTTGTAAAGTGAATCAATCCAATCTGGTGTTATCTTCCAATTTGTTCCTTTGATTTTATTTAGGGAGAACTCTAAAAGGTCAAAATCAATTTCATTAGAAAAAGTAGAAAGCCAATTAAGTGGCTCAAAACCATATTCTTTATATTTATAAATATTCTCCCAAAAATCTGTATTCAATATAATCTATGTAATAATTATAATGATGATATTAAAATATAGGTATTTTTATTAATTTATTTAATTGATAACTCCTCGCTACTTATATTGAAAATAATTCAATAACATTATTGCAGTAAAATAGTGATAGACAAAAAAGACAACAATAATTGTATATCTAATTTTTTTAATAATCCAGTAGTAGCAATTACAATACTTTTAAACGTATATAGTAAGGTATTAAAAATAAATATATGCAAATTATAATATAGGTATAATTATTATGATAGAATCTAGTTTTATACATGGCATAGTTGATGATGATAATTTTACATTTTTAAGCAATAAAAATCAAAGTTCCAAATATAATTTTGCTATATCCGATTTGGCCAATAAATTTGAACAAAAGTCTGCAATAGATATTCTTAAATGGTCAATAGAAAATTTTGGAAATAAAATTGCATTAGCATCAAGTTTTGGTGCTGAAGACGTTGTCATTATTGATATGATGGTAAAAATAGATAAAACTAAAACAAAGATATTGACCTTAGATACCGGTAGATTAAATCAAGAAACCTATGATGTGATGGATGAAATACGAAAAAAATATGATATTTCTATAGAATCGTATTTTCCAAATTCAGAAGAAGTCGAAGAAATGGTACGGAGAAAAGGGTTTAATCTTATGTATGAAAGTATAGAAAATAGAAAATTATGTTGTAAAATAAGAAAAGTAAATCCACTTAATCGTGCTCTTGCAACTCTAGATGGATGGATAACTGGTCTCAGAAGGGAACAGGCTATTACTCGTTCAAATATTAAAAAAATTGAGATTGATTCGACTCATGATAATATTCTAAAGATTAATCCAATTGCTGATTGGAGCGAAGATATGGTTTGGAAATATATTAAGAAAAATGAGGTTCCATATAATAAGTTACATGATAAGGGATATCCCAGTATTGGCTGTGAACCATGTACTAGGGCTATAAGCAAAGGAGAAAATCCTAGATCAGGCAGATGGTGGTGGGAGGAATCATTTCAAAAGGAATGTGGACTTCATATTGATCCTAACAATACAAAAAAAATCTAGATTTATTTTTATATATACAATAAATTTAATCTTCTAAAAAAGTGCAATAATATTAGACATTATGAAAACATATATTGGATTAGATTAGATTTATTTTATTCAATTATTTATTATATATCTTTATAAAAATGTATACCTAAATTATATACTTAATTGATAAGATTATTTTTATAAAGATATCAAGATAAGTGATAAGAAATTTAAATATTATACAAAGTAATAGACAATTAAATTGAATATAGATCCTCTAGATGTTTAAAATTTTAAATAAATACTTCTAAA
>DATFBJ010000217.1:0-10528 GCA_035253885.1 Nitrososphaeraceae archaeon | reverse complement strand
AATAAAGTAATGCCAATAACCATAAAAATATCTGAAATCGCAACAGGCATCTTGTTCCAATAATTCAAATAAACATCATATTATAAATTTAATTAAAACAATTAGTTAAATTAACAATATTAATTTTTTAAACTTATAAATGATATCTTGCTATTAATATAAATTACAAATACTAAATATAATTTTTTTCTAATAGTAATGATTCATAAAGATATACTCAGTTATGACATCAGCTAATATCTATAATAGTCTTTAGATTTTATTATTTAGAAACTTAATTTTAAATTTAGAAAATTCAAGATAAAAAACTCTACAAAATTTTAAATTTTAAATCGAGATACCTAAAAGAATGACTCATAGAATAAATTAGAAATTAATATATAGCTTAAAAGTATTTTGCTTCACATCTTTTATTATTATTATTATTATTATTCATTTACTTTTTTTAAATTTCTTCATCAGCATTCAATAAACCAATTTATTGATATTGATATACCAAAATTTACCAAGTTAGATTAGTCTTTATTTTGAATAAATATATTTTCATATAGATTTCTATTTTTAAACTAAAGATGATTGTACTACAGTTACTATAAAAATCAGTATTATGTATATATGTTTTTTATTATATCAAAAAATATTGAATTAATTGGTTAGTCATTTTCGATTATAGGTCGTAATAATTCTTCAATTTCATTATGCATTTTAAGAAATTTTAATCCTTTTTCTGTAGTCCTGAAAGTTCTAGTTCCTTCAAGATATTCTACTAGATTATTTTCTATTAAAATAGAAAGATATTCCTTTAATTGGTTATAGCTTAGAAAAGCTGTATACATAATTTTTATCTTGGTTGTTCCTCCATTTGCAGCATCCAATATATTACTGACTATTTCAGTTCTGCTTCTATTCTTCATATATCACTATATATAAGTTATTTATTACTTATATTAGTATAATGTCACAAGAAAAGATAAGATAATTATAGTAAAACTCTCTCTTTTTTTAAGTAAAAAATACAGGAAATGGTCATCATTGTCTTAGTGCTTTATATATCCATCAATTATACATATTTATATAATCTTTAAAAGTTATTGTAAAGTCAAAGATTTAAATTTTTTTGGAATGTCTTGATTACCAAAGTTCTTACCATCATAAGCAGAATATAATCTAATTAATTTTCCATGCTTAATTGAATAATCACCAATATAATGAAGAAAATTAGTATACCTATCATCAAGTGTTATTAGTGACTCTGCTAAACCACTATCAATTAAAATATGTTTATTATCGCCGATATCCATTATTCTACGTGCAAAAATAATACCTGGTCCCCATATATTCTGATTATTATTTATATCATTAACTATAAAAACTGGTCCTGAGGCTATTCCAATTCTAGTGCCTATTGATGATTCCTCATTTTTATTTTCATTGTATTTGTTTAATTTAATATGTAATTGTATACTAAGCTCTATTGGTGCTTCAGGATTAAAGGTAAAACCAATAGCCATTCCGTCTCCAGTTGGTAGAATCTTTCTTTCATAATTTTTCTTAAAGGCATCGCATGTAAGGATAAAATTATTCAATACTTCAATTTTTTCTATTTGTCTTCTTACTGAGAGTAATGGACTGGAGAGTCCAACGATGTCAATGAAAAAAAAATTAGACGTCATTACACTTGATGGCCCTAAATCAGAAATTCTTGTGTGTCCGTAAATTCCTATTAATTTTTTGTAAAGCTCAAGATGATTTTGATGAAATGCCATGTCCAAATAAAAAGAAGGATTCTTTTGTATTACCTCTTTACAGACACTACAAATTAATGAAACAGGATTTTCGAATATTAATGAATAATTATCATCTATTTTAAACTTCTTAGATTTAAGGGAAGAAGAAGGCTTTCCGGTTATTGATATAAATTTTATGCTTCTATCAACTTCGCCGTCCTCTTTTTCGCCTACTTTTATTTTCAGAATTCCATCAAAAAGAGGAGAAATTTGATTTAAAATAGATTTATTAATAATAGTATCATCAATGGTAAAAATAGAAAGTACGTTATATTTTTTCAAGATAAAATATAATGAATTAATAAATCTTAAAACATCTCTTTCATCAAATATATTAAAAAGATGAGAAAGGGAATCAAACACGAGACAAATAGTTTGTTGTGAAGTTATATCAAAATTATTCTCATGAATATTTGATTTTATATTTGTTGAAATAATTTTTTGGATATTTGTTTTTGTTGATTCTAATACATTATTTTCTAAATACTTATTAGCGAAATTTGAAATTTGAAGAAAAGGATTGATAAAGAAGGATCGGCAATTTTTACTATTATTAATATTAGTAAAAATACTATTATATTGTTTCATAGTAAGAGTAGAACTTAAATAAATAGCAGTTGTATTGTTATTCAAGCAAAAATCAAAAAAGGTTTTACAATATGATGTTTTACCGGCTCCACTTTTTCCTATTACTAAAAAAATAGTATTATCTGGTTCTAATATTTCATTTTCTGATGAACCTATTAATTCTCTATATCCTGGAATATCCAATACTGATAGGTTTAAGATTAGCTTTTAGGATTTATAAATTATCTACTAGATATAATATTAATCCAAGCTTAAAATTATCAATAGGAATAATAAATTGATTTTAAACATTAATTATTCTATATTCTCAGAAAGAAGTATCTTTAGATTATTCTAATAAATATAATAATTTGCTTGTTTATTGAATGCATGAAATATTTCTTTATCAGAATTAGTAGTGCTTTTTTTATCGATATTAGAATTGTTTCTGCACAATGTTATTTAAGAATAAGATTAAGATTAATAAATTAATATTTTGTGAGTAAAATAATTTATTTACTTTATGCAAGATTGCCAGTTATTACTATTAATAACTAGTTTATATGAATTGGCTGTTATTCTATACTCTCGAACTTCTAATCAAGTTTTGCAATGATTGTATTGACCATTTCCATTTTAGAAATAGGAATAATTTTCATTTTTAGCTATTATAATAAGGTGATTAGATTGGATGTATCTTTTACTTATTAATTAATTTATGTGTAGAAATATTATTTTCTATGTCTTTATAATATTATGATAATGGTTTTACTCTGAGAAGTTTATAAACTCTTGATAATAATTTTTTATTTATAAGTTTGTTATATTTTATTATTTTAAATAAGTTTCTAATACTAATAATAAAGTCTAATACAAGTTAATAATAGTAGTCGAATTGAGTTTTATAATTAAAATTAAGGTTCAAACTTCATAACAAAAGTATCGTTAGCTAATTTATATCCTAATTTTTCATAAAATGGCCTATTTTTTTCTGAACAATATAACAATATTTTTTTACATCCTTCTTTTGAAATAGCATAATTAGTAGCATAATTTACCAATTTAAAACCAATTCCTAATCCTTCCTATCCTTTCTTTACAGATACATCTTCTATATATCCAACTTGCATACCTTTATTAATAAATTTTGGTTCTATAAGTAAAGTGGTTGTTCCAAGGATTTTATTATCTGTATTATGTTGTGCAACAAATATTTTATGTAATGGATTTGATTTTATCTTTTTTAAGATATCTTTAGCATTTTTATTATTATCAATATCTGATGAAACTAAATTTTCTAAAACTTCTAAAAATCCTTTATCTAAATCTTCATATTCTATTTCACGTATGGTTACCAAAATACTATGACAATATATAGATAAAGAAATAAATCAATATTAATTTTGATAAAAATTTTTATAAATAAATTAGGCTTATTCTTCTATCTCGAGTAAATCAGAATAATTTACAAACTTGTAATCTTCTTTTTCTTTTAGAAATTTCATCATTTCAATCTGATCTGCTAATGCTTCATCAGGATCATGAGGAGGATGAATAGCCATTATAATTCCGATTTTTTTATCTATCATTTGGTAAAAAGAAAATAATATTATTATTTTATAAATATACTAATTCAAATTGCATTATTCACTATAAATAATTTTTTAGAAATAGGAATGGAACCCTAGCCCTCAAGTAATATAGGAGCAATATAGTAGAATGAAGAGGGCTATGGTTGTATGCGTTATGTCTATTTGCCTTTCTTTTGGTATTTATTATATTGTCAATGAAATATATAAAATTTATAAAAGATAATAGTAAAAAGCCATAGCCTAATAAAATGAGTAATTGAGTAGAAACAGAAATGATGTATAGAAGGCTATAGTATTAAGACTTGTGGTAACGGTATAACAAATATCAAAACATATAATTCTATACCTGCAATCCAATATCTTCCAATGCTATTTTTTTCTAACTTTCTGTTTGTATTCACAAACAGATTTGTTAATTATTCACTATTTTTCCTTTCTTTTAGAGATTGAAGTTACCAACAATATTATTAATTACGGTTTATTGATATTGTAGTTTGTCGTCTACTTCTCCAGATTCTTCTTTTGATAATCGTTTGTAGGTAGTAAATGCTTTTTCTAATAGATCATCTAATTTATTATAAGAAGATGATTCTACCTTTATTGATGAGCCTTTCTGTGTAGTAATTTCTATTTCAAATTCTTCTTCATATTCTTCTTCATCTTTTATCTCTGCTCCACTTGTTGCTGTTCCAATAGTTGTTCCTACATCTTCATTAGACATGTGTTACCAAAATATTCTATCAAACAAACTATTTAAAAAGATCAAAAAATATTTTGGAATTTTATAATAAATTCTCTCAATAATTTAATCTGAGATTCAATCGTAATTCAAGTATATTTTTATTTTGTACACTTATCACAAACAAATAAAAAAAATGAAGTTTAAGGTCTCAATGGTGGATTGTCGAAACATTGAGCATAGGCTGTAACAAAAGTAAAGAAATCAGTAGTGGCATCCCCTGATACTACTGCCAACCATGTATCAAAAGGATGATCTGGCGGAGGAGGGATAACAGAGAAATCTGGACGATCAGTTATAGTTTGCATTGGAGCATATCGACTAGGCCTTGTATCCCTCCAGATATTGCCACATCCATATAATGCATTGTTTAGGCTCTGTATCTATTTATCCTTTTTTATGTCTTTTTCTATATCATAATAGTCTTTCTGGGAGATCCATTGTTTTTTCTTAAAGAATATAATCAATATCACAAGTATTATAGCCATAGTTATTGAAATCAAAATTAAACCTGTTGGTATATAAGAGAAATTTACTAAATCTATTCCATTCATACCATAAAAACCAGTAATAAAAGTTAAAGGCAAAAGTATAACAGAGAATATTGTTAATGTTTTTACTGTATCATTCATTTGCAATGATATATAGGCAATGTAAAGTTCCCTTATAGAGTTAATTGTATCTTTATGAGATTCAATTAAATTCAACAAGTCATTTGCATCATCATGAATAATGTTCAAGTACCTTGTCTGTATTTGTTTTTCTTTTTCTGAATGAAGTAAAAAATTAAAAATTTCTCGTACTTTCCAGAAATATCTTCTGAGAATGATTAATTGACGTGATAAACCTTCTAGATTGACTAATATTTGTTTGGAAGGACGATACAAAGATTTTTCTTCTAAATCTGTCAATGCTATTTCTATTGCTGTAAGTACTTGTTCATATTCATCTACAATTCTTGTTAAAATATTATAATATAAGATATCAATTGATGATTCAATTACCTCGTTATCATTTTCTAATATTTGTCTTATAATTTGTTTTAGTTTAATTTTAGAAGAATGGACTGTTATTAACCAATTTTTGCCAATAAATATATAAACTGCTTCTGTTTCAAGAATCTGTAAGGTTTTAAACCTTATGCTTAACAATAAAGTGAATGTGTAATTTTGTAAAACTTTTATTCCAGGTTTTTTTAATCCAGTAACATATTGATTTAGAATATTAGCATCAATGACAAATATTTCTTGAATTTGAGATAGTTCTTCTGATGTAGGATCTTCTAGATCTATCCATATTTGATATTTATCTTGCAAGTCTATTTGAGAAATTTGATTCTTTTGTCTAATTCCTGATTTGGAATAAGTGCTGATATAATACATTTTTTAGATTATTATAAATAATCTATGTCTTTATATTTTAATATATAATGAATAAAATGTTTTATATCTAATAGCTTAAACACAAATACTATCCTCAATATTATTTAAATATATTAGTTATCTAGTTTATTTCAATGAAGCAAGAATGCCTTTCTTAAATGATTTTTTAAATATGATTGTTAGTAATATGGATACATAACCACGTATGTAAATATCCATGATAGCCTGTTATACTCCTGACGTATTATCGCCCTGACTATTCTCTAAGGGCTATGGCTTTTACTAATAAATTATCTCTAATTTTTAAATATTTTAGTTTGAAGGACAAATAGCATTTAGGATAATTCTTGAAAGATTTGAGAATCTTCAATTTAATTTTGATTGTAGTGATAGACCATATTTATATACAAAAGTTAGTCTACTCAAAAATTTTTTTTACTTGGATTATCACATTTGCCTTTACTTTTCCAATTTAAAAATAGATGACAAAATTTGGACGTATTAATTAATTTATGGTAAAGTATTTATCCTATATACAATATAAACACATAGTATAGAACCAATCAATCAAAGCAAAAATTATTTTACAATTATAATAAAATCATATATACATACTGAAAAATTTATTTAACTTTATTTTTACAAATATGCATATGGTACTGACAAAGATTAGCCGACAGATTTGTCTAACCGAATATCCTATAGGAATGCCTACAGATAACAATTTCAAACTGGTTCAAGTTGAAGTTCCAGAACCAACAAAAGAAGGAGAATTCTTGGTACGAAACATTTGGATGTCTGTAGATCCATATATGCGTGGTCGCATGAGAGAAGGAGGAGGTAATAGCTACATACCTTCTTTCAAATTAGATCAGCCTTTAGACGGAGCATGTATAGGTCAGGTTATAGTATCCAAAAATGATCAGTTTAGTGTAGGTGAATATGTCTTAGGGATGTATGGCTGGCGTGAGTATTGGTTGTCTAATGGTTTAGATGTTATTAAGATCAATCAAAAGATAGCTCCAATTCAATCATTTCTTGGAACGTTTGGGATGACAGGACTTACTGCATATGTGGGGCTTTTAAAGATTGGTGAGCTTAAAGATAGTGACACAGTATTTGTTTCAGCAGCATCCGGAGCAGTAGGTTCTATTGTATGTCAAATCGCAAAGATCAATGGCTGTCATGTTATCGGAAGTGCGGGTTCAGAAGAGAAAGTAAAATGGCTTATTCACCAAGCAGGAATAGATTTTGCCTTTAATTATAAGCAGATGGATGATATCTCTGCTGAGCTCATAAAAGTCTGTCCTGATAAAATTGATATTTACTTTGATAACGTAGGTGGAAAACACTTAGAAGCAGCTCTTGAAAACATGAAAACATTTGGCAGAATTGTACTTTGTGGTATGATATCACAATACAACTCCAATTCTCCAATTTCTGGTCCATCTAACCTCTTCTTGGCTATAACCAATCGACTGAAACTTCAAGGATTTATCGTAAGAGATCATTATAATATTCTAAATGAGTTTCATACCGCTATGGCCAAATGGGTTAGTGAAGGAAGGATCAAGTGGAAGGAAACAGTGGTAGAAGGTATAGAGAATGCACCAAAAGCTTTCATTGGTCTTTTCAAAGGGGAAAACTTTGGTAAAATGCTTGTAAAGATTGGACCTGATTCGGCAGTGTAAGATGGGGAAATTGTAGAGTAACTCATTATTTAATTTAAAGAGCAAATATTCTTATTGTTTAAAACCATGGAAGAGTTTATGTCTATTTCTAATTAAATAATTAATTAATTTATTAAAAGTAAATATTTATTGTAAACATATTGTCAAAATAAATTATCTGATATATGTATGTCACTTCTAGAATTGATAATAATTATAATAATAACTCTTACGACATTAAATCAAAAATTAATACTTTAGATATTTAGTCATTATTATAATAAGAAATTTAGATCTATAACTAAATAAAAAAAATTATACAGATATTTTAAAAATTAAGCGTTATTGTTTTACCAAAACAGGTTTACTAATATTACTTATTATTTTCCTAGCATCACTAAATAATGAGCTAAACCAAGAATCAATATGAGATGTTGCTAAAACTATCAAATCATAATTATTATTCTTAATCTCAGTTACTATTTCATCAACAACATTATTGCCTGCTAAGAATTTGTATAATATTCTATTTTTAAATCCTGCCTCTTGACATTTCTTGATTTTTCTTCCATAGAATCTATTATTTCTCCTTTAATGGTTCTGTTAAAGTATTGATCTTTAGCTTCTCTATCCTTATGGTTAGAAGAAGAACCTTCAATATTAACATCTTTTAATGTCTGAATATCTTTTAATATACGTAAAATTAGCAATTCAGATCCTATAGAATTGGCTAAGTAAAGTGCATAATTAAGTGCTTTATTTGAGATATCTTTTCCATCATCAGTAACTAATATTTTCTTAAAAGAAGGAATATTATTTTTTGAAATAGAATAATTTTTTGTTTGTTGAGATTCCTGATTGTCTGATTTCTTTTCAGATAAGACATTTCCAGAAATTACACTTCCTTCAGAGTTTATAATTTCTTTTCCATCAGAAGGTTTAAGATCTTGATCAATATTCATAATTGAATATTTGTTTACAAACTATTAATGGATTAAGTATAAAATAGTAATATATGTGTATATAATTAATATATAATCTTCTAAGGAGAAAAAATAAGTAAAATCAATTCAGTATATATGATTAGTTACCACAATTTAGATAAAAATAAAGTGTTCTTTAAAAAACCTAAATCTTAAAAATATGAGATTAATTTCTTTCTCTTGGAGATATTTCCTTTTTGTTTATATATTCCAGGCAATTTAAGGACTTATACTCTATTGCTATCATCATATACCAACCTAATAGTCATTGATAGTACTGAAAAATTTCTATTTGTCTTAAAAAGTAATAATTTTTAATAACAAAATAACTTTTATAATTATTAAATGAGATCATTAATTGAAAAAACAAATTGGCCAAAAAATGAATTTTATTTTACTATTCTAAATTTATAAACAATCGTATTGGTTTCATTCATTTTCCTCATGATTAAATAAATGGCCAAAGATATTTTTGCATTATATTTCGAAAGAGCAAAATACCTTAATTCTATATAAAGTAAAAAGAAACAATGTATCAACATGCACATAAAAAAGATATTGAAAACGTGTTAATATTACAAGGTGGTGGCTCATTAGGCGCTTTTGCATGTGGTGTTTTCAAAGCATTTGAAAAAAATGATATAAAATTTGATATAATATCAGGAACATCAATAGGAGCGATAAATGGAGCAATAGCTGCTGGAAGTAAAAATGATAATCCTGTAAAGGATTTAGAAAATTTTTGGATTGAACTTGCAGAAAGTAGTTATAATGTAATACCTGATATGTTTTCCCTTGAGTATGATAAACAAACTCATCAAATGGATTTCAAAAGATCATCTTCAACATCAATAAATGCAGCAATATTTGGAGTACCAAAATTCTTTGTTCCTCGATGGTTTAATTGGAATATATTTCAATATGACAATTCACATGAATTATTACCATCTCAATGGACTTATATATATGATAATACTCCATTAGAAAAAACACTAGAAAAATATATAGATTTTAAAAAATTATCACCAAAGGTAAAACTAAACAATAGTAATACTAAAAATTATAATGATCATGGTAACAATAATCCGCGTCTTATAATTACTGCTGTTGATGTACTTTCAGCTGAACCAATAATATTTGATAGTTACAATACACAGATAGAGATGAAACATCTCTTAGCTACAATTGGATATCCTCAATATGGATTTCCATGGATAGAGGTAAATAATGGAGTATATGCATGGGATGGTTCTTTGTTAAGTAATACTCCAATCCGAGAAGTTATGGTGGCGTCTCCAAGTAAAGATAAAAATATTTTTATTGTTGAAAATTATCCGAAAAAAATAGATAAGCTTCCAACAAATATGACTGAAGTCCAATCAAGATCCAAAGATATAATGTTTACTGATAAGGACCAAAGTCTTACAAAAATGAGTAAACTTATAACCCGTCAAATTAATTTGATTGAAACATTATATGATATTTTTAAGGGATATGATCATTCAAAGATAGATAAAGATATAATAAAGTATGTTGAAAAGGAACATAAGTTATTAGTAGAAAAGTTTGGTGCTAAAATCTTAAAGATCCACAGAATTAGTAGAGAAAATAATGAAACACCATATCCATCACAAAATGCTGACTTTTCAGTCAATACAATTAAAAAGCTTATTAGTCAGGGAGAGAATAAGGCTCTCGATATTTTAACATCATAAGTTTATAAAATTGTTATACTATTAGAACAATATTAAAAAATGGGATAATGATTGTAGGTTAAAAATAATTAACAGGAGATGAATTAAATATAA
>DATFBJ010000216.1:0-3307 GCA_035253885.1 Nitrososphaeraceae archaeon | reverse complement strand
TTTTAATGTCAAGTAATATTTATACTCGTGGCTAATATTATAAATAGTGCCAACCTATATGTCAGCTTTATTAATAATTTCATAAAATATATTTAACGCTGACATCAAGTTAGCACTATAAGAAGGTTAGGCACTAAAAATAAATAATAGAATAGTAGAAATAATGATATTATATGGTCTTTATTAGGATAAAAAAAATAAAAAATATTGATTATGCTTACCTTGTTGAAAGTAAATGGAATAAAGAAAAACAAACTTCTCAACAAATTACTAGACAATATTTAGGTCCATTATCTCAAATAAATATCAATAAAATTCCTGAAGAATATAGAAATGAATCAACAATTATAAAATTTTTAGATTCGCACGATCTTAATTTTGAAAGATCTAGAGAGTTAAATACATTATTACAAACAAAGTTATTGGAGAAGTTAAAGACTTATGAGATAAATGACTTGGTTAAAATATACAATGAATATACAAAATCTGTTTATTCATTACTAGATTTTTATGAGAAATTATTGATACCTGTATTACATAAGATAGGTGATCAATGGGCAAGAGGAGAAATAGATGTTGCAACAGAACATGTATGCAGTAATGCAACAATTACTTTAATTGATTTAATTAATCAAAAAAATATTAATAAAAAAGTTTCTAAAAACTCAACAACAAATAGACCAATAATATTATGTACTCCAGAAGGAGAACTTCATAATATATCTTGCAAAATAATTGAATCTTTATTGTTTGAAAAAGGCTATGAGGTCTATAATATTACTTCTCCTCTTCCAACCAATTCTATTGAATCTTATTTGGATAACACAAAACCCCATTTAGTACTTGTATCTGTTACTTTAAAAGAAAATATCAACTCAGCTATTAGATTGGTACAAAAGATTTGTAAATCTTTAAATATATCTATACTTTTGGGCGGTAATGCAATAAAATTTTTATCAAAATCTCAAATAGAATTACTAGAAAAATATGATAAAGTTTATCTTGATCTTGAAAAACTTGATGATATAATTACCAATGTTAAGATACTAATAGATAAAAAATAATAGTTTATGCTACTACTTTTTTAAATGTCAACATGTCATTATATATAAATATATAGGTGAAAGATGATTAAAAAATGTTTGATCATAAAGAAAAGAGAACAAATGATAAATAAAATACAAATAATATTGTTATTGGCTTTTTTTATAATTTCTATTCCTATATCTTACTCCCAGTTGATGAATAATAATATAACTAATTCAGAACAACTAATTATATCAAATAGTTCTCCTCAGATGGAATTAAAAAATAATCTTTTTGGAACTTTTAATGATGATAGAATTATTGGTACAACAGGTATAGATGTAATAATAGGTCTTCCAGGCTCAGATAATATACGTGGAGGTAACGGTACAGATGTTATACAAGGAAACGAAGATGCTGATAGACTATATGGTGAGAACGATAATGATATTATTCAAGGTGGTTTAGGAAGCGATCAGATATACGGTGGAGATGGTGATGATATACTTACTGGAGGGGTAGATGATGATCTAGTAATAGGAGAAAATGGAAATGATAAAATGTATGGCGATGTAGGTGACGATGTTCTAACCGGTGGTAGTGGTGCTGATTACTTTGATTGCGGTGATGGAATCGATGTTATAATTGACTTTAATATAGAAGAGGGTGATGATAGGGCAGGCAATTGTGAAGAGACCTTTTCACAATAATAGACATAAAATAAATATGTTAGACAATTTGAATAAAATTAAAAATTCGTATCCTATCTTTAATAATAATTTAAATAAAGATATTACTACAAATGAACAAATACATAATAAAATAAAAGAGGATATTTATAATATAAATAATAATAATAATAATAATAATAACCAATCAAATGAGAATGCATCAAATGTAATATTAAGGATAGAAGATGTTTCAAAAGTTTTTTTTACTTCTGCAGGACCATATACTGCTTTAAAAAAAATCAATTTTACAATAAATAAAGGTGAATTCGTATCAATAATTGGACCTTCAGGTAGTGGAAAATCTACACTATTAAATATATTAGGTGCTCTTGATAAACCAACCTCAGGAAAAGTATTCATTAATAACATTGATTTATTTTCAGCAAATGAATCTGAATTAGCATATCTAAGAAATAATCTAATCGGCTTTATTTTTCAATCTTACAATTTAATCTACAGAACTACAGTAATAAAAAATGTAGAAATGAGTGGATTAATTAATGGTATGAATTCTAAAGAAAGAAAAAAACGAGCATTGATACTGCTTGATCTTTTGGGAATAAAAGATAAAGCATTTAATAAAACTTTTAATCTAAGTGGTGGACAGCAACAAAGAGTTGCCATAGCAAGAGCTCTATTTAATAATCCTTTTATAATTCTTGCAGATGAACCTACTGGTAACTTGGATACAAAAACAGGTAATGAAGTTTTTAATTTACTTCAAAAATTATCATCACATTTTAAAAGAACTATAATAATGGTAACACATAATCATGAATTAGCTGGAAAGACAGATAAGATGATTTTTCTTAAAGATGGAATGATAGAAAAGGAAATTTTCAACAATAATTGATAACAATCATGCCAAATAAAAAAATATATAAAAATATTAATTATTACTTTATATTAAATCCAAAACTATTGAGAAAGCAAATCAATCTTTTTAAGTATTTTATTTTAATTTCAACTCTAATAGCGTTATCTATATTTTCTCTTCCAAACCTAAAAAATATTGTTACTGTTAATGCACAATTAGAAGAAAAAGATATTGAATTTCAACAATCTTATTGGACTGAGAGCTCACAATCAGTTTCCACTGCATCTTCCGATCAAAAAGAATCTTCAACAACTACAGATAGTACTAAAAAAATAGAAAAAGAAGTTGAACCGGGAGAGGGTACTTCTACTCTTGCTATAGAGCTTGTTAATACGGCGAGAACTGATATAACTGCAGTAAAAGGATTTTTAACTCTTCCAAAAGGTTTTCAAGATGCCGATGTAAATATTACTAAACTAAATACAACAAATAATACATCAGAGAGAATAATAACTTTTAATAATATTTCAACTGCTAGTCATAATTCAATAGTACAAGCTGGAGATTTTTTTACGTTATTTTTTGATATTAATATATTAAGTGGTATAGATATTGGACAATATAATTCTTCTTTGAAAATAATATACTCTAAAGTGCTTGAAAAGGGGAAAATTACTTCAGTTATTCCTATTCAATTTGATATACCAGGAAAAGTAATTCTAGATGCATCTTT
>DATFBJ010000215.1:0-2305 GCA_035253885.1 Nitrososphaeraceae archaeon | reverse complement strand
GAATAATTGGAAAATATTTCTCATATTGATCGACATCTGCTTTATAAGTAAATAAATATACTTTTTCATTATTTTTAGTGATAAGTTGAAGAGACTGTCTTTTCTCTTCACCATCCATTGCAGTAAAAACTATTTGTTTTGCAGGTCTTTTATCTGCAAGAACTGTATCAGAGGATTCAATTAATTGGAAATCTTTAAAATTATCTGTCATATTTTTTATATGAACATTTTTGATTGTATTTAGTGATACATTACTCAAACTCATTGAAGATATTCCCAATCCTGCAGGATACCTATATTGACCTATATCTTCAATAGGAGCAACAAAAGTAACGAAATCATTAAGCCGTTCTTCTTTTTGCCAATTTGAAGGATATTGGATACTTATCTTTAGTTTTGTATTTTCATATGGTATAAAATTTACTTGTTGATTTCCAGAATGAAAAATTCCATAGACATAATTAAACATATTTGCAGAACTATTTGTTAGGATAAAGAATAAAGATATAATAATAATATAATTTTTAATCTTTAATGATCCCATATTGTACGACAAGAGAATGCAATATTTTATTTTTTCTAATTTAGATCTAGATTAAACTTTTTAATAATATTGATCCTATTTGATTTAGAATGTTTTAATGATGTAAAATTTATTTTATAAAATCTAGTAATGTTACCATGTCTTTATCTTTTTTGCTTTTTGTAAACGGTATTTTCTTAACATTTAACTGTGGAAACCCAAATACCATTTCTCTTTTATCGACTTCATGTCTTAAATATTTCATTATCATTTCTGAATATTCCTTTCCAGCAATTAGATTTTTTTTCGAGTTTATAGGATCTTTAAATTTAAAGATTTTTTCATAATTGTTTATAAAGTTTTTGACATTTAATATTTGTAAAATATATTTCATTCTTTCCCAAATATCATATCTTATTCTTAAAATATCGCCACTGATATATTTAACTCCAATATCATTGGCAGTATCTATTATACTTGAAAGATCTTTTCTAGAGTCAGTTATTAGAGGAAGAATAGGATCGATATTAATAACACAATTTATACCAGCCGTTGAAAATTTTTCTATTATCCTGAAGATTGATTTTGACGTTGGTGTACCTGGTTCAATTATTCTTTTTAAATGTTCTTTGTTTGTAGTAATAGACCATACAATAAAACAATTATCGGAATAGCGTTTGTGTAATTCTAAATCTCTTTCAATTATAATAGATTTAGTAAAAATAAAATAAGGAATTTCAAAAGTTTGTAGAACTTCTACACATTTTCTAGTAATAGAATATTTTAACTCAGACGCTTGATATGCATCAGTTGCAGATGCTATCATTACGGGTTTAATTTTGTCTGTTTTCCAAGAGTGTATCTGTTTTATTAATAAATCAGAAGCATTAATTTTTGCGTATATATGATCATAAAATTCTGGTGACCATTCATACGTAGCATAACAATAACCGCAGCGATGTTGGCAACCATTATAAGGATTAATAGTTAGACCTTCGTTTCCATATACAAAAAAATTATGAAGAATAGATTTACTTTCTTTGGCACTAATAATTGGTACTGATTTTGTATACCACAAATTCATATTAATTAAAGTAAATTTTGAATACTTAATAAATGGTATAGTACTAATTGATCAGGGAGAGGGAGTAGTTTAAGCTATGAAAAATAATTTTTTAATGTAAAAGTAGAAGAAAGTATTTTAGAATATTGAATAATTATATACCTATCACTAAAATTCTTCAATTATTTAATCTACAACTTTTTCCCCTTTTTTTTGTGTCCATATCAACTATGTACCCAAATTGTTACAGTCTTATGATAATTAATACTATAATTAATATTGTCGAACCATCTCCAATTAATAAGGTTCTTACATGATAATGATTATTCTCACTATAATATTATAGTGTTAACTATAACTAAATTTATCAAAATAAGCAATTTGGATTTATTTAATAATAATTTACATTTATGATTCTTTATCCATATTAATCAATTACCAATTAATTGAACAACAATTTTTCTTTTTCTACTTCGTGTATCTAACTCTACTAAGACAATTTGCTGCCACGTTCCAAGGGAAGTTTCACCATCAATAAATGGTATTGTTAAGCTTGGACCAATTAATGATGCCCTGACGTGTGCATGACCGTTGGTATAATAAATTTGATATGGAAAGAAGAAAATAATTAATTAAAATTTAAAATATTTAGAAAGCCATAGCCCTCTAAGGAATAGGAGCAAATCTGTCTATCTGTCAGAAATACAGATGATGATAGG
>DATFBJ010000214.1:0-7618 GCA_035253885.1 Nitrososphaeraceae archaeon | reverse complement strand
TTTAGAGATTCTTTTTCTAATGCATATAAAATATTTTAGTCTTGTTTAACAGACTACAAAAAACAACAATCATTATAATCTCTTAATTTTTATTTTTATAAAAGTAATTAGAGCTGAATTATGCAATAATTTTTATCTAATCAAATAGTATCAATATTTTAATAGGATTATTTATCTAATTAATGGTAGTATTAAATATAAGTATTATATTGAAATTTATCTTAAATCTTTAAATAGAAATATTGTAATGAATATTTTCATAATCAATATCTATTTTTGGAGCTAAAATTAATGATTTTAACATGTATTATATAATTGTTAAATAAAGATTAGACTATTGTTTATTATAATATGTATGAGTATTATTATTTTTTTAGTTATAGTATAAAAAATATTTTTTTATATTCTGATTTACTAGTTTTTATCAGTTTATTTACATCAATATTATCTGGATGGATTTATCTCTTTATAAAATTGTTTAATTCTTATTGGTCAAGTCGCTTACACAGTAATGAATTATCGATAATAACAAATAATAAAAGCAAAAATCCTAAAAATTTTTATAAAAATAACAAAACATATTTTCCATTTGTAAGTGTAATATTACCTGCAAGAAATGAACAAGAGAATATTAAGAAATGTCTACATTCCTTATTATCTCAAGATTATTGTAATTTTGAAATAATTGCAGTTGATGATAATTCATCTGATAATACATTGTCTATAATGCTGGAAATGCAAAAAGAATATAATAATAAGAAAAAAAATAAGCGATTATCAAAATTTGTACAAACAAAGCATAATTATCCAATTTTAAAGATAATATCACTCAAAGATAAACCTGATGATTGGACAGGTAAAACATGGGCATCAGAACAAGGTTACCTCAAAAGTACAGGTAATATTTTATTGTTTACTGATGCAGACACTATTTATAAAAAAAATGTAATTTCTTATGTAATTTCTTATATGATATCAAATAAATTTGACGTTATAACTGGTGATCCATTTATTGAATTAAGAGACTTTTGGTCAAAGATATCAATGCCATTATGGAAACTCATGTCATTTACATTAGGAAAAGATGTTAAGGATATCAATAATCCTAAATCTAAAATTGCATTGCTTATGGGATGTTTTATTATGATCAAAAGGAACGTATTCGAAAGTATTGGTACTTTTAAATCGGTTAAAAATGCAATACAGGAAGATCAAGCCTTAGGGGTCAGAATAAAAGAGTCAGGTTATAAATTGCGAATGATACCAATGGATAATTTTATTCGTGCATTGTGGTCTCGAGATCTTTCAACTTTGTGGCAAGGCATTGGAAGAACAATTGCACCTATGATTCTTAAAGAAAAGGAGAAAGTTTTTATTAATTTCATATCCATTATTTTTATGACTACTTTACCTCATATGTTGCTACTATATACTATTTACTTAAATTTAATATATTCAAATACTTTTGCTATGACAAACAATATATATATTTTTGATAACTATTATCATACTCTATTTATATTTAATTTAATTGTCTGTTTAACGTCTCTTGTAGGTATATATATTAAAACAGTAAAAACATATAAAATAAATCCTCTTTATACTTTATTAAGTCCAATAGGATCAATTTTTCTTATTATTGCATATCTTTCAACAATAATTCCGTTTTTGCTATCATCAAAATCTATTGAATGGAAAGGAAGGACTTTTGCATACAAAAAAAAGGATAATCAAATTATATAGATAAATGAGATTATCAATCTAACAATTTAAAATAAGAGTATAGCCAATTAGATATTTGTAATTAATGTTTATATGAATCTTTATTAGAAAGCATACAGACACTAAACAATAGATATTGTATAATAAAAGATATATTATATTATACATTAAAGTTGGATAATTATAAAGAATATATGTTGATACAGTAACATATCATTTATTACAACTTTAATGCTAATTAAACTAGAAATAAATATCTCAAATTATGAATGACTTATTTATCAAGAAGGTTAATAATTTGTTTTTTAATTTTAGAATTATAACTAGGAGCATATATTCAGATACCTTTTTATTTATGAATAAGTTATTGAAAATGAGAAAAATATAAAATCATTATAGTCTGATCAATTAATTATATAATATTTATTAAATATTACTAATTATATAAAAATGAATTAACTTATAAAAGTAATTAATATATTTCTAAACAATTAAATATTAAATAACTTGGAAGACAAATATAAACCAATTTATTTTTTTTGATGATACTGATCAAAAAATAAGAAACTTTTTGGTGAGAAACGTACAAGATTAATAGAAATGACTAAGCAAGGAGTTCATGTTAAATCAGGTTTTATTATTACAAGTACAATGTGTTTATTATTTTATGATAACCAAGAAAAATTACTTCAATTTCTAATGTCTGAAATTCGTGCAGCTATGGGAAAATATATGGGGATTCGCTAAATCTATTATTTGTAACTGTTAATTCTAGTCCTCCTGTTTCAATTCATGGAATGATAGACAGTATATCTAATTTAGGCATGAATGATTCTACTGTTTTAGGACTAATTAAACAAAAATATAATCAACAGACAGTACGGGAATCTTATGTTAAATTTATCATTTCATTTTCAACAATTGTATTGGAAATAGGTATGGATACTTTTAAAGAAATTAAAGAAGATAGACAAGAAATTAATCATAATTTTTCGAATAGAAAACAAGATCAATATCTTATTCTAATATAGAAAATGAAATCATTGATCAAAGAAAAATATAATATTGATTTTCCTGACGATCCATATAAACAGCTTGAACTTTCGATAGCGGCAATATTCAAATCATGGATGGGAAAAAAAGCAGTAGAATATCGACATCAATATGGAATAACTAAAGAAATTGCAGATGGCACAGCCATAATTGTCTGTGAAATGGTTTTTGACAATATAGGAAAAGATAATTAGGATACATAGATGTTATTTTCAATTTTTCCTAACAGAATTTAAATATTGTTTGTTTTCATGGTAGATTTAATCCTCATGATCTTTCATTTTAATAATATCTAATACATTCTCATTCTTATCATATTCGATTAAAACCCTATAATTATCCAGTGCAAACTGATGAAATTCCTTATCAAATAACAATGTACGAGTGAATAAATCTAAAACTTCTTCCGCAGTTTGTTTTGATGGATTGATTTTCTTATCTTCTCTAGTTCTCATATATTTTTTTATTATGTGATCTAGTGCTCTTATACCACCTTCTTTAGTTTGATAAGTTTTTGCGTCTTTGGCTGCTTCTTCTTCATCCCAATTTTTTATCAAATTAATAATTATAATTTAGTTAAAAACAAATTATTTAATTGCTTGCTTGTATTAACAGATAATAGTGGAAAGGTCCATTATTTTTCATATTATGAAGATGCAAAAAATGAAGGCTCAACTTTCCTAAATATGAGGAAATTTCAGAGTGAAAGAAGAAAAAAGAGGAAAGTGAGTGTTTTGCTAAAAATAAAATAGAATTATGCTTGAATTACTCAAACTATGTTGTAGTTGATATATTAATATAGTATATCCGCAAATTTTGCAATACAATATCTAACTTGTCTACTTAGTTTATTACAAAGGAATCTGGAAAGAAAATTTTGAAATGCAATATATGATAGATTAAATCTACCTATCCATAAGTGAGAGTAAAAGAATTAATCTTCTATAACATAGTTTTAATGTTGCAAATGTTTTTCCAGAAAGTTACTTCTATTTCTTGGTATACAAATTCAGAACTAATATTATTCTGTTTGTCCAAAAATAAGAATTTATCAAATAAAATTATTATTTAGCAATCTTGTTAATAAAAAAGGAAAAGAATAAAGCTAATTGTCATAGCCTGATCAATTGTAATATCTATATAGACTACAATTATGTAGCCAGACTATGACTGTAGCAGACGACTCTATTTGAAGTTCTTTAGTAAATAATATCAATGTTATGGTATATAAGGTTTGAATAAAAATATAATGGTTTTAGCATGATAGGTAATCCTTTTCCATATAGGCAAAATGATAGTTATGATAAGTCTTTTTTAACAATAGCAATTGAAACAATAGTAGTTAATATAATAAAATATCAAGATGCGTTTAGATCTGAAATTTCGATTCTTTTTGTTAATTGATTTTATCTGGAGATTATAATTCAAAGATTAACAAATAATCTTTTATCTTCAAATAATTTAGTGTAAATGTTATTAATTAAACTACACATAATAACAGATTCATTGAGGCTCATGTGCTACACATGTCCTCTAGTTTGGTTTTTCAGTCCAAAGAACTCCAAACAGAATCTGTTAATTAAACAAATACAATATAGTTAAATAAGGTTATATAGAAATTTTATATGTAATTATTTTTGTTTAATATGACATTTTACATAATATTTTGGAATAGTAATTAGGATGTTAGATAAAAAGATATTGATGAACTACATTTATAAATTTATCTTTGAAATTCTACTTTTAGAATTAATTAATTTATAATATGTATGATCTAAATTACTAACAATAGGAACTATGCTAATTGGTTTATATGCTAAAAAAGAGAAGCATTGGTATAAATCTGTAATTTCAACAATATTATTTTTTATTATGTATTCTATACAATTCAACTTAGTAGACAAATATACTATTATATATTATCATATACAAAATATTTGTATAAAATGATGATTAAATTCAGATAATACAATATCTACTTGATTGATTAGTATATGGACTTATTATAGACAACTAAAATTATACGGATATCTATCTATTGTGTTTGTAGATAATGTCTTTTAATAAATGAGATCAAAATATTAATCATCTATTCTATCTTTCATAATATGTTCTATTAGTTCATCCATATTAGCACTTGCTATGCAACATACTTTATCTGCTGCTCCATAATATAACAAAAGTTTTTTATCCATTACAGCTATTCCTGTTGGAAATATTACATTATTAACATCACCTATTTTTTCATATTTTTCTATAGGTTCTAAAAGAGGATTTTTAGTTCTTGCAATGACTTTTCTTGGATCTTTAAGATCCAAGATTGTAGCTCCAACACGATAAATTCTGTCTTTGTTTACACCATGATAAATCAATAACCATCCATCTTTAGTTTTAATTGGTGATGGACCAGCCCCAATCTTAAGTTCTTCCCAATCTTGTTCTGGTTTTAAAAGTAATATAGAATTAGTCAATGTGAATTCTGAATCACTTATACTTAACCAAATACTAGGTTTAAGTGAGCTAAAATTAGAATTACTTCCATTCCAGTTATTTGGTCTATGTAATTTTAGATATGAATTAGATAAATTGTATCCCAAGTTAAATTTTTCGGGAAAGAAAATTACATCTTTATTATTATTAAAGTTATAAGTGATAATACCCAGTTTAGCAAATTTATAATAATCTTTTGTAACTGTTAATGCAGAATAAATTTTGGGTTTATTTTTTACATAATCAGAGAGAACTACATAAGTAATAAAAATTTTATCTTCAATTTTTGTTATTCTTGGATCTTCCATTCCATATATTTCATAATCTTCTGTTTGACAAATCGCAATCTTATTACGTCTAGTAAATTGAAAACCATCCGTACTCTTTGCATAACCTATTCTGGAGATATAATAGTCATATTCTCCAATTGCTCTATATAGCAGATGAACATTATTTCCATCATAAGATACGGAACAATTAAAAACTGCCTTTGATTCCCACCATTGATCTTTATTGGGAACAAGTATTGGATTTTTGGAGTATCTTTGAAATATTGTCAGCTGAAGATCACGATTTACTTATATTCATATTATTATATTAAAGAATATTATTGAAAATGCAGAGATAAAGTATAGTAAAATTCCTTTAATCAAATTTCTATATAATAAATTTCTATTTTCTTTTCTAATTCTATTAATAATAATCTTGAATAAAAAAATTCTTTTTTTAACTATTTCAATTAATTTTATTATAATTGCATTTACTTTAGGCATTTTAATTACATATAGTCCATAGAAATTTTTAAAATAAATTTTATGATTCTAGAATCTCAAGTAACAAATTATTGCCTTCCATTACAAAAGTTTTCTTTGGATATAATAATTATATTAGAAGATATTCTATCAGAATACATTTTATCATTTCTTATTTAAGAGACAATACTAAAATAAAGTTTCTAAATAATATTAACATTTATCAATTAATTATATTAGTAGTATAGAAATAGATTGAAATAGATTGCACAAGATCATAAAAAACTCAAATCTGTTGTCAATTAGTAGTATATTTGTTTAATAATATTGGTTTATTAAAATATAATGGATGAATTCAATTCGAGGTCGATTTGATGTTGCCGGTTTAAGAATTTCTAAAAAATTTCTTCAGTCATGAATAAAGAAACTGTTGGAAATGTCAAGAATATGCTTGTTAATTGTGCAAAAAAATCTAGAAATCATAGATTATATCTACATTATCGATAATAGCGGAATTTTAAAAGGTGTAGTATCCATACGTGAGTTATTACAATCTGCTGCTGATGACATTCAGATTGATAAAATGATAAAGAGAAAGCCTATTACAGTCAATTATTTTACAGATTAAGAAAGAATAATTTATTTGGTATTAGATTATAAATTGAAGGCAATTCTAG
Organism: Nitrososphaeraceae archaeon; assembly: GCA_035253885.1. Lineage (GTDB taxonomy): Archaea > Thermoproteota > Nitrososphaeria > Nitrososphaerales > Nitrososphaeraceae > TH1177. The sequence continues at coordinate 924 of DATFBJ010000214.1, read as the reverse complement.
TTGTAAACAATAAAAATCATTTAGTAGATGTAGTTCCCTATTCAGCTATAATCAATATTTTTCACAATGAATTTCGAGAAGATATTCTCAAATCAGGAGGTATACATCACCATATAAGAGAAATTGAAGATATAACAACTTCTGCTAAAAGATTGATAAAAGCTAGATTACCTTCATTGATAGTAGGACTCTGAGAAGGTTTATTGGCTGCCTATGTTATAAGAGGTTTCGAAGATATTTTGAGCTCTTATTTGGCTTTGGCAGCATTTATTCCTATGATAGTCTATCTTAGTGATGCAGTAGGAACTCAATCTCAAACTTTATAGTTAGATTGATAGCTCTAGAACCAAATTTTTCATTTCGAAATTACATGTCTAAGGAATTAAAGATTGGCTCTATTCTTGGAATAACGTTAGGAGTTAACTCTTTACAGTTGTTTTTATTGTTTGACTCTCAATTAATATTGGCGGGATAATTGGAATATCAATATTTTTAAGTATGCTTTTTCAGGCATTTGTATCAACATCTCTCAATATTATTAACAAAATTTCGAATAGATCCTGTAATATCTTCTGGACTATTAACAACAATAATGAGTGATATTACAACCCTAGCAATATATTTTAGTATTGCAACTCTATTTCTAAGGTCTTTGTAATAGATAAAAATTATTTTTTTTCATACTATTAATTTAACATTAGAAGAATTATTATAGTATTTTTTAAATATTGTCCTTACTTGATTCTAAAAGATGATTCTATTAATATTCATAGAATGCTGAAAGGTAAAATAGAAATTCAAAATCGTGTTCCTATTGAAAATATTTTTGCAAAAGAGAATAGCTTGATTAATTTAATTTATACTCCGGGTGTTGCATATGTTGCATCGGAAATAAGCAAAAATAAAGAGTTAGCTTATGATTTT
>DATFBJ010000213.1:0-2215 GCA_035253885.1 Nitrososphaeraceae archaeon | reverse complement strand
TGCTTTACCAAAGGCTTCTAAGATACAGACTACAAGATCTGCAAATTTAGTAGGATCTAAAGTTATGCCTAATGCTCCGAGTTCTTTGAAAATGGTGTTTGTAATAGATTCAGGAGTATATCTGAATTGATGCACAGTATTATTGTATATCATAGCAAAATGTAATCTACTACTATGACATTAATTCCTTTCAATTTTTAAGAAGCATTAATACATTATATTTTAATTTTTTTAAATTATAATGTACATATATTTTTTAATGTCATCTGAAGAAATCATAAATTATGAAATATTAACAAGAAAGAACAAGAACATCAAAGAAAAAGAATATCAAAAAAAAGAAAAGAACAATGAAGTAAAAGAACGACAGATACAACAAAAAATACCACAGTCTATAATCTACCAAGACGGAAATCAAAGAGATATAGAATTAACAGATGACAATGGGAATGAAAATGCCAAACAAGAACAAGATCAAAATACTCAGAAAGCAAAAGAGATTACAAATTATTATTTAGAACTTCATAAAGATATGATAAATACTTATAATTCCATATACTCTCAACTATTACAAAATATTTCCAATTATTCTAGTGATGATATTACTATTCTTAAAAGGTTTATGGATTATCCATTTGATAATAAAAATATGTATATCAATTCAATTAGTAGTAGTCGTATTAATTCAGATAAATCACTAAAATTGATAGACAATGTCATGACTAAAAATATAGATACATTTATCAAATCAATAAAACTTACACAAAAATTTTACAAAGGTATAATTGAGAATTATTTGAATTGTATAAAAAAATAGATCAGCAATAATTTCATCAATATTTTTTGAATATAAGGTCTCTGCGAATTAGTAATTAGAATAACTTTTTCATTTAATGCTTGGATTTTATTAGATTCTATTTTAGCGTTAGTTATTTGTATTACCTTACGTAAATCATGTATCCAACATCAAAATCTAATTTTATAATTATTGGTAGAACCCCAGAGATAAGCGCCGAGAGGGATTTGAACTTCGTAGTTAATCTCAGGGGTTCCAATTAAAGTAATCAAACAGTCTTTAAGAGAAAATGACAAGATAAAAGAAGTAGAAGCCATAGCCCTCTAAGGATAACCATAACAATAGAGAAATGGCTATGACTTTGCTGAAAGTAATAATTACAATTTCAAAATTCCATGTAATTGCGTGAACATTTGTTTCAGCATCATATATTTTCCTAGTATCCCCCAATAGCCATTCTCTATCAATTCCTATACTTTTTGCATCACCCTCTGCCACCATTTTCTATATTTATTCAACTTTCTAATTTTACTGCAGTATCATTTATGTTATATGCTATAATAAAAATTCTACTTTCCTTGGGGTAATTCTTTTATTTACTTTATCTTGCCAATGGGTTTTCCCTGAGTTAATTTTACAAGATCGGCTTTCAAACTTTCGAATTGTCGTTTTTTTTCATCTGTTAATGCATTGTTTTGCCGCAGTAATTCTTCAAGAGTTTCCAATTGCAATATATATTGGAACTATCAAATCTCTCTCTTTTCCTGGAGCCGCTCTATAAAGATATGGATTTTCTTCAGTGGCTAATTCTTGTTCTATTCTAAATTGTCTTTTTCTATGAATATAATGTCCTCCAAGTACACTTATGATAGAAATCAAAACTACTGCAACAATTATAAATATCCCTATATTTGAAAATATAGAGTTAAGAATTGGAACATTTTCAAGTACAAGTCTGTATTGTATAGTAATCCAATTAGATATTGATACAAAAAGAGCAATATAAGCAGAATAAAATTGTCTATATTCCCAAAATCTCTTACCAAACCATGTCCCTATCTTTACTTTATTTATAATTTATTGTCTGTTTATCTTCCATATAATTTTAACATTTTGAAATTTAATATGATATACCCCTTAATCTTATAATTATTAGAAAAATAATATCAAAATTTCAATATTTTTTGAATAACAATAATTAATTATCAGCAATATCGTTTAATTTTTATTATTACGATCAGGTTTTTGGTGAATGTTAATAGAAATTAATTCTTCAACTTCTTTTTTCAATCTATCAAGATATACAGGCTTTTCTAATATTCTATCAACTAGTTTAACATATGACTTATCATATGGTAAACTATCCTTTATGAAAGCACTAATGATTATTGTCTTTATTTTACGATCAGTATTTTCTTT
>DATFBJ010000212.1:0-3652 GCA_035253885.1 Nitrososphaeraceae archaeon | reverse complement strand
ATATCAATATTAATAATAAGTTATTAGAAGCTGCAAAAAAAGATTTTGATAACTTCTATTTAGCAATAAAAAATCCTCACTAATACTCTTTTGAAGTTCTCTTTATCAAGGAGCTCCAAGAACAAAATTTTCTATTATACTTAGCTGCATTACATATACATTATTTTCATTTATTTTAGGTCTATCATTTTATACATATAACATGGTTCTGTAAATGTTTCAAACCTAAATTAGTCAGATTTCAACCTATCTTCATCTTCTTACTTCCACCTTTTTTATTGATAGTTTCAAACCTAAATTAGTCAGATTTCAACTTTCCTAAATACATTTTAGCACAATCTCTAAATAAAATAACAAGAGTAATTAATAACCTATTATGAGACAAATCTTTAGGAAAAAGTCAAATATAATCAAATGATTTAATGATAAATTTACCCTGATGAACAATTTTTTTAACATCAAATTTTCTAATACATTTTTTTAGATATGTGAATAAACAATTATTATTTAATGAAATAGTCAAAGTTCTTCTTCTTGTATATGAAAAAGCAAATATTAAATTTTAAAACAAGTGAATATTAATTTTGTATGATGCTTTATTAATTAATTCTTATTGTTATAAAGTTCTATTTGTGTATGATCAGATTCTAATTTTAATCTTGATTTATATTTCTTATTTCTTGGTCTAGTCCTTAATCTATAACCACAACAAGGACACCAAAAACCTTCCCATGTGATAAAAACTTGACAAACTTGACAACGCTTTTGTCCAGACAGATAACGACCAATATTAGTTGGTTTTATTGCCTTATGACGTGAGCATATTCCTTTGCATACCATTTTAAGCAGTCCTAGTTTTATAAGGTTAGAATGAGTTATGTTTAAACTTAAATAAAATAAGTTAAGATTGAATTTACTTTAATAATTTTTATTAAAGAAAATATGATTCAATCTCATTTAGTCTATCTATAGACCCATCACATTTAAGGAGATCTGAAAATTCCATTTCAGTCCTTATCTTTTGTAAAAATAAAATAACCTCTTCATTATTTACACCATGTTTAATATCATATTTTATTCTCATTTGAACTTTGTGTATCCCACCATATCGTTTATACATTCTTCGTTCAAATTTGGTAGCATCAGGTGAAAGTCCCTTTACATGTTTTATTATTGTTTTTTCCATGTTTTTTACATGCCATTCTCTCATAGGAAAACTATTTTGCATCAAAAAAATCAATGTACAATACAATAGAGTGGTATATAATATAACCTATCAATCAGTATTCATTTTTACTATATATTATAATTTCAATCATAATATCCATTTTTAACTGAAAATAATGCTATTTTTTTCATATTAAAATAGCATTTACCTAATTAATAAACCAATAAAATAATATAAATTAAATTTTTACTATTAGAAATAAATTTATCTTATAATACAACTAAAGATAAAGGAGTGTTTTATGTTATTTGATATTAAATCAAGCTTTTAATAAAATTATAGGTAATAAAGAATTTAAAAAATTATTCTATATAATTTTTTTAGATATCAATTTTAATTTGATATAATTACAAAATATATACACAGTATTGAGCCTTGTGTATTGATCAATATGATATGTAAAGATAATTGGTGATATCAAAATAAATCCATTCTAAAGTGATTTTTAAAAGGTTGTTGATTAACTAAAGTCAAAATAGAATAATACAATAAAAAAATAGATTTGAAAATTTATAGTATATAAATATTACTGTTCTTTGATAGCTGATACTTTATCTACAGATCTTGGATATTCTTTAAATCCAGAGAATTATTTGTATGCTCTTTAATCATTTTCATAAGATCTTCTTTGGAATCGGCAGTTGTTGTCCAATTATAATTACATCAACATCAGAGCATCTTAAACTGTTATTAAATCCGAAATTAGAAGCAAATTCTAATTAAATCATTTATTATAATTCTAGTAATTGTTTCTTTTAATTTAACCCAAATTAGGTAAGCTTTAATCATATAATAGAATGAAAAATTCAAAGGAAGAAGATATTATACTCTATTAGTAAAAAGAAAAAATCAAATTATTATTTATTATAATACTAGAAAGAAGAAAAAGAACAACAAATATAGCTTCTATCATCATAATTTCTTTAATATTTGTAAGTTGATTTTCAGATATTAATAAATAAGATAAAAAAATTATTTAATAATTAGAACTAAATTAATTCTAGAAAAGAAAATAAAATTTAGTAATATACTAGTCAATTTTATTTCCATTTTTTATAGAATAACAAAAGAGAACAATTTATAGAAAAGCATAATAATTGATATGAAAAATTAGTTTAAAACAAATCTATGTTATATCCGGAGAATGTTTATGCATGGTAAAAAATACCCTTTCTCCGGATAAGCCAATAGTCATAATAATATTTATTTTGGTCATGTTATTATCTATTCTTTTTACAAAGAAGAGCACAATTATCATTATAGAGCAATGACATAAAATTTTACTTTTGCTAATGTTGATAATATTATTGAAATAGCAATGATGATCTAAAATTTTTATACACTTTTTAATACTATCTTTTAGGTAACATATACATTTCAATAGATAATAGAGTACTATATAACTTTTTTTGTATGAAAAATGTGGTAATATAGTATTAATAAAATTAATAATACCACTTTAGTTAAACGATATCCAACTAACTTATTTTACAATCAATTAGTTATTCGGTCAAAATCCTTGTTGTTATTGATGGGATATATTATTGAATTATTTTCAATTATTACATTCCCAATTGACTCTATAATACCTGTAGAATAACCGAATGCTTTGGATATATTCACTGGATTGTCATTTGTTTCTATTATAATATTATTGTTTGATAAATATAATACTATTTCAATAAAATCCTCAATATCTATCCATTTTAATTGATATCCTGTGACATTTTGAATCATTCCAATCCATCTTAAGCTATTAAACCATTTACCTGAAAGATTCTGAACTATTTGTTGATTAGGAAGCCTAAAAGGAACAGATACTTGCATGATCTGAGTATATTTTGGATTACTTCTTTTTTCATTTGACATTCTCTTCAATTTTGAAAAAATGATCTTTCCATTTTCTGTAGTTTTATATCCTAATTTGGTTTTATAAATTAATCCTAATTCTTTTAATCGCTTTAAAGATCTCGATAAAATTTCTTGATGTATATCCAGCTTTATCTTTAATCCATTAAATGAAAATGTGGCTATTGTGTTTTCATCTTCATTCTCAGATAAAATTTTTAGGATATCTATATCATTTTGCCGAAGATCCGTGATAGATATTGAGCAGTTGTCTTCATTTACCTTCTGTTTATATGATGCCTTTACTAATGTAGATATAATATCATTATTTATCTTATTTTGGTTTTGATTATGATTTTTAGAACTATCGGTTGTTTGTATTTTTAATTTACAAATCACATTAACTATATTAATGTAAGTATATATAAATTGGTAAGTATCCATAAATACAGTAACTAACGAGCTGGTAAGTTAAATAATATGAAATTACATTATATTTTAAAACTAAAAAAAAAGTTATGGTTGATTCTCCAATATTACTGAAATATTAAATTGTCTACCATATCTATTTACAGA
>DATFBJ010000211.1:0-2350 GCA_035253885.1 Nitrososphaeraceae archaeon | reverse complement strand
ATAAATGGCCTGTAGGTATAGGTCTATTAGCTTTTGGAATTTGGTATATGTTCGGATTTATAGAATAGGAGAAATGTAATGGAAAAATATGATTATAAAAAGACTATGTTTGAATGGACAGATACTGTAAATATGTATAATATTAGGGGACAGATGAATATAATCTTTAGAATAATATTCAATATATTGTGGGTTCTAGTTGTCAGAGGTTTGATGACAAAAGAACAGGTAGATTCACTAGTTAAATTAGGAGACTAAAAAGGAGAAAATATGAGTAAATTTATAGGAATTGTAAGCACTTCAGTAGAAGAGGATTATATTGGAATACATAAAGATTTAATGGCGGTAGTTGATGCAATAGACGCCACTCCAATTATTATTCCTCTTCTTAACGAAGAAGAGTTTAAGAAATTCGCAAATGTTTTAGATGGTATTTTATTGCCAGGAGGAGCAGATGTAGACCCCAGTAGATATGGAAAAAATAGGCATATTTATACTGGATGGCAAAATCCATTTCTAGAAATGTTTGATACTAAATTGCTCCCATTAATGATTGGGGTTTTACCTATTTTCGGCATTTGTAGAGGATTCCAAACTTTAAATGTTCAATTTGGAGGAACTTTAACACAACATTTATTTTGGCATCCATATTCTAATCATAAAGAACATTTGGTACATGAAGTAAAAATAGAAGGAGATAAAAAATATAAGGTAAATAGTTTTCATCACCAAGGAATTCAAGTGCTAGGAAAAGGATTAATTCCTGTAGCAAAAACTGATAAGGGATTAATTGAGGGGTTTGTTCACGAAAAGTATAAAATTGCTGGAGTACAGTGGCATCCTGAAAGAAGTTTTGATGATTTTGGTATAGACTTAATGAGAAAGACTTTCGCATAAGGAGAGTTTGATGAAAATTTGCTATATAATCGGTCACGATAAAAAAGGCGAATCAGTTCCAGGAATAGATTGGGAATATAATTGCTCTAAATGTGGTGTGGGTTGGGATAAACACGGTTATTATGGAGGTAAATTTAGATATACTTTCTGGACATCTGGTATTTGGGAATCTGCTAAATTTTTCTTTAGGATTATAGGACTTGCTAGTTTACTGCTAATATTTTTCTCAGTATTTAATATACTACTCTCAAATGCAAGCTGTAATTCCTACGAAAAATTTGGCGTAGAAACTGTTTATGATATTTGGGCAGGTTGTATGGCAAAACATCCTAAATTAGGGTTTATTCCTGTAGAGGAATTCTTCAGGACTATTAATATCATCAATCCATAAAAGGAATATAAAATGGAAAATGAAATTGTAAAGCAAGTACTAGATTTTATAGAAAAAACAGGCACAGCTTTATTTCAAGCTGGATTTGCTATTTCTATGAAATATGTGATGGCAAATGCCATTGTAAATCTGATTGTAGCTACTGTAGGACTAGTGGGATTAATTTTTAGTTTACGATATGCTATAAAAAATGTTCCCGGCAGAGACGCAACAGAATCTGAAGAAATCAGATATATTGTTATTTTTATTCTTGCGATTGGTTTTCTAATCACTTTTCTTGGCTCATCTCCTGTATATTCAATTAAATCATTACTTGCTCCTGAATGGTTTGCAGTAATGGAAATCATTAAGGTTATCAAATAGGTAATGGAACAAACTGTTATACAAGTTTTGGTAGAGAAATTATTGGTTGTAGATGGTGTAGCCACCATGAATAAAACAATTTCCGGTGGCAAATTTGTTTTTGAATCTAAAGAGCAAGCCATTAATTTCTTTACTATGCTATTGAATGAAGGATTAGAGAATAACTTTTCTTTCTTGGAAGTAGATAATGCCTAATTACATAGATATTGCTAATTGGAATAAATATATAGAGCAAGATTCAGAAAAGGAGCCTCCGTGAATACCGATGAATTTTTTTCTGTATGTAAAATGGCAAGAATGATGCTAAAAGTATACAGAGAATTTTTAGAGGAACTTCATGAAAATTGGGAACCTCTTCCAGAGTGGAATGCTGATAAAAATATTGATTCTCTTGCAATGAGGGAAAGAATTATTTGGGAATGTGAAACTATGTATTTAGAGATTAAGAAGAAAAATATGATGTTTCTATATAAGAACAGAACTGGAGGATAAATGGAAACAGTTAAGCATTCTTTAGAAACTGTAAAGAAACTAATTGGGCGTAAAGTTAGAACCAAATTAGACGTAGATTTATGGGGAACTATTTATAATAGAAAAAAGGTTGGTACTATCTCTACCATAAGTATTAGTAAACATGGAGTAAGGGCTTTAGTTTTATTTAAGTGGAAAGCCATGAAAAGCTACCAACAGCAGGAATTA
>DATFBJ010000210.1:0-16118 GCA_035253885.1 Nitrososphaeraceae archaeon | reverse complement strand
AAAAGAGAGTTGCAAGTAGCAAATTAAGATGGAAAAAGCATATCACTACTAATAATGGGAGTATAAATTATTAACCTACTCCACTTGGCCTTTTATGTTCGATATGCTCTAATTTCTTATGTTCTTCCTTCATATCTACAGTATCGAACAAAAGTCCACATATTTCACATGGGATTTTAGAAGATCTGCTTTTATTGTTCGTGGTAGTATTATTGATTGATGCTTCAGGTGTCACTACTACAATAACAGATGCGAAGTTAATAATACTTTTGAATTGAAAGGTTATTTAATAATTACAAGGAATTCAATTCTTTTCTATAAAACAATGACAATAATTTTTAAAAAAATTAGATGTAAATCATACTAACATGGCTTTTTCTTAAAATCTCAATCAAAATATGATGGGATCAATGGTGATTAAGGAAAAAAATCAAACTGGCATATAAAACACGTAATAAATAATATAAAAAATTTAAAAGATAATATATATAACTATCATCATCAAATTCACTAACGGTATTAAACAAATATTATATTATCAATTATTTGTCTAATTATTAATGTCATAACAAAATGGCAAAAAGCAAATATAAATATAAAATTTAAACTATATTTTTTCTAGGGGATTGACTTTTTTTATATTCTTAAATCAAATGATAAGCTATTACCATTTTTAATATTTAATAAGAATTTAATATAAATTACAAAACTTGTTAGGATAACAATAATACTTAATCTGCTGTCTTGATTTTAATATGATACTCAATAGATATATGATAATGTTATTATCAGTAAAATTAGAAAACACAAATTAATATAAAAAATTATCAAGTAAGAATATTTTTTATATCTATAAAGTAAAACGATATATACTAATAATCTAGCATATTCAATAATCAAGTTTAATATGTCTAATAATAACAACAACAATAACAGTAGTAGCAGTAATAAGGCTTTTTTTAAGATATTGGTAGCAATTGATGGTTCAGAACAATCTCTGCAAGCTGCAGAATATGCCATAGATATAGCAATTAATCAAAAAACAAATGTAGAAATGATAGCAATTACAGTAATAGAACTTGCCAAACTCAATCTATCCACCTTCATAGCAGCACCTACATATGGATTAGAAGATCTTGAAGAAAAAAGGAAGCAGACCAAGCAGTGGCTAAACAAAATTGGAAAACTGGTTCAAGATAAAGGTAAAAATATTGAATTTAAATCTGAAATTCTAGAGAATCCTACATTCAAAGTAAGTTCTCTAATAATAAAGTACGCTGAAAATGAAAATGTTAATTTAATAATAGTTGGAAATAGAGGTAGACAAGGTTTTAAGAGACTATTATTGGGAAGTGTTGCATCAGATATTGTAACTTATGCTCCTTGTCCAGTTTTAGTAGTAAAATAGCGAGATGAAGATTTTCTTTACATAATTTTACTGTTGAGAATGTCAATGCACTATCAATATAATAATAATAATAATAATAACAAGAGAGATTGTTTATCTAAAGAAATAAATAAATATCGCATTTAATATTAAAAAAGAAATTTTATTAAAAGTTACTGTGAAAAATTACTACCACAAAAGTAAATTACTAATAATTGTTTATGTTCCTCATTTCTTTGACAAATAACCTAATTTACAATAATTATTTATTGAACGTTATATCAATATCATTAAGTGATATAAATCTTTAAAAAATTATTTAATTAAAAGAGCTTTTAATTTAAATTATTTACCGATCATACTTAGTAATATTTGATCTTTAAGATATAAAAAATCTGACATATCATTAGTTTCTATCTTAATGTCTGTATCTATGATTAAATATTTGGATTAAGTCCCTTTTCAATTTTTGATTATAATATTATTTCATTATTAAATTCATGGAAGAAATATACTCTTTCTTTTAATTCAAAATCTTGTTATTTTATTGCTAATAAAATAGTTCTTTTAAAAACAATTTTTATGTAATAATTATGGAATCAAACTACATTTAATAAAAGGTTTCTGATCTATATAACATTTCTTTATATTATAGCATTAGATAAATAAATTGCATGGAGAAAAAATTGTCAAAGATTCTTGTTGCAATAGATGGTTCTCATGCAGCTTTTGATGCAGCAGATTATGCAGTGATGTTAGCTAAACAACATAATGCTCAATTATTTTTATTACATGTTTTACATCCTGAAGAATATTATTCGTCTTTACAATTTTTTGAAATCAAACAATCCAGTGACTCAAAAGAATTAATAGAACAAGCAAAGACAGAGGCAAACAAATGGTTTGATATCATTAAGAAAAAGATAGAAGAAGGTGATGGATTAGAAAAACAAATGAAAATTGAAACTGCTATTATTGTTTCTACAGCTTCAGTTGATAGCATACTAGATTATGCAGAAGAGAAAGATATAGATCTAATTGTAGTAGGAACAAGGGGTCGTTCTGGGATTAAAAAGCTATTGCTAGGAAGTACTGCTTCTGGAATTGTAACCTATGCTTCATGTCCAGTAACTGTTGTTAAATAAAATTGTTTTGAAAGCTCTTATACAGATTCATGACAAACTGAAAAAAACCAATCAATCAGTTAAAGTTGAATCTTATTAATTGAAATATTAAAATGCAGTCTAGCCATAAATTAACTAAAAATATATGAATAATTCAAAAGTAAAATAAGATATCTTAAATTAGATTCCTATTTGTCTGCTACCATTAACTATATTACTTCATATTAAACATATTAAAAATTACATTATAATGACGATTCAAATCACAATCTACTATAACTAAAGAATTTAAAACATTAATACATAAAAGGTGTTTTTATTAGATTAATCTGATGGCAAGTTCCAATACAAATAAAAAAACTAAATTTTCAAAAATCCTAATTCCGATTGATGGATCCTTATCTTCATTGACTGCTGCAAAATATGCAATTAATTTTGCAACCACTTATGATTCTCAAATAATTCTTTTAGCTGTTGTTCCCTCTCAAATCAAACATGGAGATGCTTCAGGGATTTTTGGAATGGTTACCCCAAGTTACCTTGATCATTATAAAAAAGAAGCAGAAAAATGGTTTGAGCAAATAATCAATGATGCTAAAACTCAGAATTATAATATCAATAAAATTGCAACTGATGTTATAACAACTCCCATGTCCGTAGTCGGAGCAATAGTTCATTATGCAGAAAAAGAAAATACCAATATTATTATATTAGGTAGTAGTGGGAAAACAGGATTTAAAAGAATGTTATTGGGGAGTACTGCTTCCGGAGTAGTAACATATGCTCATTGTCCTGTTTTAGTTGTAAGATAGTGCTTTCTAATTCTGTCTATTTTATTAAAAATACCTCTAATTTCTATTATATTTATTTAATAAATATTTATTGTAATATTCTATTCAAATACCTTATATTGATGAATTATCAAAAATAAGAACTCATATTTATGGTAATACATTTCTGTATCTGTTTATTATTGTTACTATTAGCTTATGTAATAATAATTCAAGGCATTAGTAATCTATAGAAATAAATAGATATAAAGATATTATAAATGTCTTTAGAAGCTCAATTAAATATCTACAAAATAATGAAGTTTCAAAAGAAAAAGAGTATCAAAATTCATTGAGAAAGAATTCTTATAGCAAGAATATAATAGGATAAAACAAAAGCGTATTCCAAAATAAATATGGCATATCAAAACTACTTTTAAAAATTAAACCAGGCAAAGTTATTTATAAAAAGATAAAATATAATGGAAAATCAATTTTTATAATGTAACTTATTTAATAGATTTTAAATTCAGGATTAAATGACTTCAATCACCATATTTCCTTTCCTTTTCCATAACTTCCTTTCCCTTCCGTTTAAATTTTGCAATTAACCTGCTAAATCCTTTTTTGACTAATTTATTTGTCCCTTCATCTGCTAAATTAGCTATTTCTCTTGTGGCAACGGTTATTCCAATATTTACTTCTATACAATTTTCAGAAGGGGATGTATTGACAGTTGCTTTAAAAATTCCTTTATCAACTTCATCATAAATTATTTTAGTAAACTCTATTGCATCTTCCTTTTCAAGAAGAAGTGAAGGTACTTCCAATGTTCTACCATTTAATATACTGTTAAATAATTCAATATCATCAAATAGTCTAATAAAATAATCATTCATATCTATTAAATTATTAATTCTTTCCTTCGTTGTAGAGTACATAATATCAGATATTTATAGTTAAATTTAAATATTAAGAAAATTATGAGCTTTGAACTAAAACATCAGATGTGAAAAATGTATATATATAATACAATTAGATAAAGTCAAAGATATAATAATCTATAAAAAGAACATTTAATATATTTAATATATTTTATGTCTATCAACAATTATCAAAATTTTTTCGTCTATTTCTAAAAAAATTATTAGTCTAATATAATAGTTATATTGTAATAAAGAATGGATGGATTATTCTAATAAATATTATGTATTTTTTATTTGTAATTCTGGGGAAAGATAAGTATAGAAAATAAAGATGATCATACGAATTCATTTATAGCCAGGGAAATTACCTCTCCCATTTAAAATTCTAAATGATCTGATTAATTAGAAACTAAATTGATTTATAGTTAAATATATTAATTTTTATGTTTTTTCTAAATATAATTATAACCTCTAAAAAAGAAAAACAGAAAGAGAATATGGAAAATTCTTCGTTCTTATATTGCTTGAAATTTAATATGTATAAAAATTTTTAAATCTATTAATAAAATAAAATATAATAAATTAATAGAAAAAATGAATTTCAGGTATAATTTTAGAATGGGTTTTTTAATAATAATTGGATTTTTTGGAATCTTTTTAGTTATTTCGATACCAAAAAATATATATGCAGAAGATGATTTTAACAAGACTCTTTCTAATTCTTCTTCTCAAAATATTGATAACTCTAAATTAGAGAATAATAATATTCCAAATCAATATATTGTATATCTTCAAGAAGATGATAAAAAAGAAAATAATCCAATAGATCCATTTGAATTTTATAATTCTGAATTAAAAAATTCCGGGACCGAATTATTACAAGTTTACAATCATGTAGTTAAAGGATTTGCAATAAAAGTTCCTAATGAAAAAGTTTTGGAAGAATTAAAAAACAATCCTTTAGTTGAGTATATAGGACAAGATAAGAAAGTATCAGCTTTTATGGATTGACCTATGGAAATTCAGATAATACCTGGAAATGGAGATAAAGAGTAGAATATTTGTATAAATTATTATTATGAAAATTATAATTCTGAATTTAAATTACGAAAACTTTTTAATAGTTTATTATTATACTTTTTACTCCATATTTTGAAGGAATTTATTATTTTTTTAGTTTCCCCTAAATTATGATTTTATATTTATCATGTATATAATCGCCATCAAGTTCTGAAGAATGAACAAAATATCCAGAATACCATCTTTAATAGTGCAGTCAATTATATTATAGAAATTTACTATTTAACTAATTAAAGATAAGATAACTTTGAAAAACAGTAATAGGCTATAGATTATAGTGAGATGTATTTAGATATAACCCATTTTATAACAGACATAAACAAGAAAAAACCATTAATCATATTATTATTGATGCGGATCAATAATATAATATATTAATACTATTCAATTTAGGAAAAGGTCAAAAATTAATAGAGTATAATTTAAATTTAATTCATAGTGGATTGAAAGATAAGTAAATAGTCTCTAACATTATTAACTTAATTCATTTGTGAGTTTAATATAACTTAAAAAAAGGATATTGGTTAGTGTAAATTATCTTTATTCTTTTCTCTTTAGTAATCTAAGGTTTGGTTATAGCTTCCAATATGAGTTTCAGGAGTTGATGATTTATTGACCATATCAGGATGTTGAACTATAGGAACTTGTGGTGGGAATGCAGGTAATTTATCATTAGGATTCCAAGTTAGAATTACTTTACCATATGAATCCGCTATCATTTTTAACATTTTTTTCTCATCTTCCGCTGATAACATAGGAAAGTGAGGATCAGCTCTATTTGAAGCAAATTCTGTTACATGATAATGCCAGTATGGTTTTTCTCTTTCTGGAAGTTTCATATAATCTTGTGGTGTAATCATATATTCTATTCCTATTAGAGTAGCATTCTTTTGATTAGTATCAAATAATGAACATACAGCCATTATGTTATGGTGTGGAGTACAATAGTGCCATACTCTTAAAGTAGGATCATCAAAAA
Organism: Nitrososphaeraceae archaeon; assembly: GCA_035253885.1. GTDB lineage: Archaea > Thermoproteota > Nitrososphaeria > Nitrososphaerales > Nitrososphaeraceae > TH1177. The sequence continues at coordinate 9,852 of DATFBJ010000210.1, read as the reverse complement.
TATGTCTTACAGCAGTCAGTGGTCCTGCTTTAATTACCAAGTCTGTATCATTAGATGTTTGTTGTTGTTGTTGAGGTTGAGCTTATGCAAAGACTTTGTTATTGTTGTTACCTTTGGTATCTATTTATTAAAAATCTTTTTTCTTATTATACAATAAATTGATCAATTATCAATTCCAGTACTTGGAGCATTACAACCATATGTTAATGGAATGCTAAATGAGACAAAAAATCAAGCAATACAAATATCTCAACAATTCAAGCAGGAATATCTAACTATACTTGAGGAACATAAGCGAATAGTTGCTGCACTAGACAAGTTGGAAAAAACTGCTATACAAGAAGGTAGGCAAGATGTACTATCTTTTATTGCAGATCTTAAGAGCCATGCAATGAACAAAGAACAAGTAACATATCCTGCCACAATAGTTGTAGAAGAATTATTCGAGTTAAAAAAATAAAAACTATAGACACAATAACAATTTTCTTTATTACTAACAATTTTTTTAAAAATCAAAGAAAATGTAATAACATAACTCTCCACATTGCCTTAATCTTGTAATCATGATTTATCTATTACCTTTTACCATTTATTTATTATTATTAATTTTTTAATTTTTCATCCATTCTCTTTCTTCCAAGTATTGAATAAGTATTATCATTTCTTGCATTCTTGCTTCGCCACCAGCTTGATTCTTGCATATCTCATAATGCTTCAATAACATTTCGTCTTCCTTATTTGATATTACATTTCTTTCATTTACTAGATCAAAGAATTTATCCTCTTTTCCTGTATGGTCTTCAATAAATACTGCATATGACTTTAAGAATCGGGCTACTGGCTCCAAGGTTGTATTATCGTGTTTATTTGTTTCAGATGATGTATCTTTCATCTTTCTTTTACATTCATTTAATTCTCTCCTTAACATAATTGCTATTCTTCTTCCCAATTCATGTTCAATCAAGAATTTTCGAACATCTTCAGCAAATCCATTCTTATCTTTTGTATCTGGAAAATATGCTTTCTCTTCCTTTCCATGATGGAAATGATCTACAAATTCTTCTATTATTACAGAAATAATTTCTATATCTTCTATTGGTACATATTGGTTTGCATATAATCTATTTGAACATTTTTGAGCAATCTCTTTGACTCTTCTTATAGTAATATGATCATTCTTAAGGTTCTGTGTTGCATTCATCTTTAAAGTAGATTTAATATTGCAGTAATAAATTTGAATTAGTTATGATAACAATAAATTAAGAAGATGTGGTCGAACAAGAAAGATATAAAAGCAAAATATGATGACAAAAAGGAAAGAAGAAAGAAGATTCAATCTTAACTTTTTAGGATATTTGTGTTTTGCCAAACAATTCTTCTCATAACTATTAAATCAATAGTAAATTATTAACCTGATTGATTAGCATTTAAACAGAAATATTGAACTGTTTTTGATATAATTTTGTACCTTGTAAATGAAGCAAATTATATAACCTAAAACCATAACAAAAAATAATTAAGATTCAATTTTTATCAATGCTTTTTAATCACAATAATCAATGATATAATTGCTATTATCGGAATTACTATTGCCAGTATAATGCTTATTATCATGCCTGAACTGTATTTCCCGTCAGGTGGAAGAGGAAATGGATTCAACATACTTGGGGGAGCTTGATGTGGAACAAATACACTAAATGATGCAGGAATTATACTAGTTTTAGTATCAATCCTTGTAATGACTTGATGTGTTCCATCATCAGGAAAAATATATTCTACATTAAAATCGCCATCTGCAACAGTTATATTTTGAAACTTGAAAAGTCGTTGTCCATTTGTTACTATTACTGATGCTTTCACATCTTTAATATGATTTCCTTCTAAATCTTGAACACTAAAGTACAGTTTTGTAAAAGTATCAATAATAGGTTTTTCCGGTTCATAACTAAATTGAATTTTAATACCATCATTATTATCTATTAGTTCTTGTATTCTTGTTGCATTAAGATGAGCAAAAGCATAAAATTGATTTTCAGCAGAGGAAAATATAATAAGTGATGTTATAATACAAATACATACAAAGAGAGAAAAAAATGAGTAATAAAAAAAATGTGATTGTCGTGTGACTCTCAATGTAATGTATAATATATCAAATATTAAAATAGATTTTTATTTTTTTAGAAAAAATTGAGAAGGTTTTTTTAAAATGAATTAATAAATTTTATTTTCACTTATCATATGGGTAACCACTTAGTATTCAATAGTTTCAGTTAGACAATATACTCATATCTGTTACAAGTATTTATAATACTCATTATTAACTCTGTTTGATAAGCATTTGTCATTTTTTACCTTATTATAAATAATTATTATTGTATAAATCATTGCTTGCTTTCATGTTTTTCGATCGTTGGTTGCTGTGCTTTAAAAGTTATTAGAATAGTATCATTTACATTATAAGGACAATCAGTTATCATTCGTGGGATTTCATCCCCTCCCTCTACTATACAATTACCTCCTTGTTTGATTTTTACAATTGCTTCATCTGTTATACTTCCACTTATGAGGTTTTTTGCAGATGACCCCATTAAAGCAAATATTATTACAACTGCTGCAGCACCAAAGATTAAAGCCAATTTTTTTGGAGAAATAGACTCAAAGCTCAATATAAGAAATATTTGGAATGCTATATATATAACAATTTTTAGCTTTATATAAGAACAGGAATTATCTTAACTGCTTTTATCTCGAATATAAAAGATTCATGTGATTGACTATATGAGAGAATTTTTATTATACTCTAATTATTTTTATTTTTAAATGATTAAGTAGTATCAAGATATTTATTTATTAATTCTTACAATAATCTTAATAAATATTAAAAATAAAAATTTTTGTAACTTTATAACAAAAGTTAATATTGGCTTATTGATGTCTATAAAATTGATTTTCTAAATGTTATACAAAGATGAGTATTAACATCAATTAAATTACTTTAAATACGATATATTAATTTTGAGTACATGGAAATAATTTCTGAAAATACAAATAAGATCTTAAATTAACAATTTTAATTAAGAAATAATCAATTTGTAAATAACGTCATCTTAATCACAAAATTCTTATTTTAAAATATATTATAATAATTGAATGTATACAATAATGCTTGATACTAATACTTTAGACTACATCTATACCAACAATACACAATTAGTACCAAAACTTAAGAATTTTTCTAAAAAACATATTCATTTGTATATTACTCATGTACAGCAAGAAGAAATCAATAAAATTAGAAATATTTCTAAAAGAAGTTGTATAAATAAAATAATTTCAATTATCGGAATTAAAAGAATTTTTTCTGCACGTACAACCTTAGGGCCTGACAAATCAACAAATAAACATGGATTTATGGGCTCACAAATTGATATGTACGAATTAGTGGATGATAGTAATTTAGATATCTTGAAAAAATTCCAAAAATCTATTATTTCCAATCCCATTAGTAACACTGCTGATTTATCAATTTTATATACTGCAGTAAAGAAAAAAATGGATTACCTAATAACAGACAATACATCAGATTTTGAATCTATGTTGCAAAAAATTAGCATCTTTATACCAAATTATTTACAGTTAAGAAGAAACCGTGATTTGGATTATTTTTAAATTTGTAATTAATAATATCTTCAAACTTAAATATGATTAAAATAATCTATATTGTCCTATGACTTTTTTATACTACTATTGGGATTATTCTCAACAAAATACATAGATCTCTAAATTATTATATTTTTTCCAACTCAAACTTTCTTATTATTGTCAATATGAAGTCACTAGAAATAACATTTAAGATTGAGATGAGGATATGTAAAGAATTACCAAAATTCATAATTGAGCTATATTTCTCAATAGGTTCAACATAACCATAGATTATCTACTAAACCCTGTGAGGAAGATATCACAGTGTACAATTGGATCTTTTTTTATATATATAATTTATTTATGATTCTTCAAAATTGCATCATTATCCTATCTAAATCATAAATATAAATGACACGTCATATTGATTATTATTCTCAATTAGTTTAAAAATGTCCTAATATTTGTATTAAAAATCCTATAATTAATAAAATTGCACCTATTTGTGCTAGACGGGTTTCTAATAACCTATGCTTTATCTCATGTTCTTTTTCATTTGACATAAGTTTGATAGTCTCACTAGATCGAAATATTTTTCCATAATATAATAGAATAGCTCCGATCAGATCTACAATAAGACCAATTAAAATTAAGGATTCTAACAATATTCTGAAATATTGATTATAATAAATATATATGATACTGACCTATAAATGATATTTTCCTCACCCGTGCTTTTGAAAAATTCAGTAACCAAATTAATGACTAAATTATTGATTAAATATTTTACTTTAAGTAACTTAATACTTGTTAAATAGAATGAGGTAGATTAATTTAATTTAACATATTAATTTTATATTTCAAAAATGACAATAACTTTTATATTCCTAGGAGTCTGATTTTATGGAAGATATTATGTGAGACAGCATAAGATAAAAAGCTATATCTACTCCTTTTAGAGCTTCGACTATTTCTAAATAATTTGAAGCATCAGCTTTTACTACTTCTATGATATCTCCACTTACATTAAAAAGGTCAAAATATTCTGTGGATTTCTTGTCATACATCTAACCTTATAATATCCCTCAGCTAAAAGTCTCTTTACAATTCTGCTGCCTATAAATCATGTTACACCAGTTACTAATATCCTTAAATTTTGGTTCTTGCTTTCAGCTTTCAATTTTATACATCTATATTATAAGTCTGAGACGATAGAAATACACTTAAAATGTTTAGTTACAGATGCTAACCTAATATCATATTAAACCAAGTAGGCTCAGAATTTATGAACTAGTTTATTAGTAACTTTTTAATAAAAAGTTCATGAACATTTCATAGTTGCTTTATTATTATATCTATAGTAAGATAAAGCGTATTATTTTTTGAGAGTAAAGACTAATATTTCAACATTTAAACCTTTGAATATAAAACGTACAAATTTGTTTTGTAGTATATAATAATACTTCTCATAAGATAAAATTTTATTAGACATACTTTTTATAAGTATATAAAATTAATTTTAATTTATTAGATAATTTGATAACATTAAGCAATAAAAAATAAATTCTTTATTCACTTATAATTTAATTTGAGATTATTGATGAAATGATATATCTAATTCATATATATAAGTAATACTTATTGTTTATGTGCCATACATTTCTTTGGAAAATGACTTAAAGATTTATTATGAAACATACGGAGATGAAAAATCTTATCCCATAGTTCTGATTCATCCTCTAGGTGGAAACATAATGATCTGGGAAGAAGAAATTCATCTTATTTTACGTTCGGGAAAATATAGAATAATAACTTATGAAATACGTGGTCATTACAGGTCTAATATGGGAAAAAATGATAGTTTTACAATGGATGATTTAGCCAAGGATCTAGATAAATTATTAAAGAAATTAAAAATTAAAAGATGTACCTTAATAGGTCATTCCATAGGAGGAAAAATAGCTGCAGTATATGCAAAATATAATGTCAATAAGATAGATGCAATTATATTTATAAGTGGATCCTCAATACCCATACCGGAAGATGCTCTGGAAGATTCCATTGCAATAGAAATAGCTTCTACTAAGGGTATGGAAGCAGTAGCGGAATATGAGCGACAACAAAAGACTAAAAAAGAAAAAGCATTTGAAGATGAAAAAGAATGGAATCACTTTAAGAAACTATTTACAAAAACATCTGTTGAAGGGTTTATTGCTGCCAGAAATGCATTACATACTATGCCTAATGATATAAATAATGTTTTAAGAAATGCAGATTGTAAATTATATGGAATAGTTGGTAGCAAGGATGACGTATTTATGAATTTAAAGAATAAAATGAAACAGGAAATTCCAAAATTTAAATTAAAAATTATTGAAGGAGAGGGTCATTGGTTAATACTTCATAATCCTATAGCATTAGATAAAGTATTAGAAAAATTTCTAAATGAAATCAATACAAACACAGAGCAAGCACACTTGAAAAGAATTTAAAAATAGGAAAGAATTTGGATCAAAAAATATATTACGTTTGCCTATAGTAGTGGTTCCCATCTGCAGCTTTCAATCTAGTATTCATTGAAATTAGAATTACTAGAAAATATTAGTATATTTTTTAAAAATAAAGGAATTGATCTATCTCTATCAAAAAGTCTTTGTGGAGATACTGAATTTGATCAAGTAAATTAGATTTCAGATTAAACTGAATTAAATAGTTTCAAACAGTACAAAAATTCTGAATGGTAAATATTATAAGATATTAACATCTTATAATGAAGTCACTTATCTAAAGATAATATAATTTTTTATAAGAATATTTATTATTATTAATGATCTTTTAAATTTAGTCAATTTTATATATTTTTATTTATGTGTTTTTCATTCCAGTGTTTTATAAAAAATTCAATCAAAGGTTCGAAATCACCTCTTGTTAAATTTTCTTTTTTATTTTTATTCTTCGAAGTCTTTGCAAATTTGTGTGCATACTTTATACATGTCCAGCAACCTACAAATGGAATTAAAGGAGCTAAATAATAGCCAGTATATTTTCCTGAAAATTTCCACGCTTCACCTACAATACAGTACTTTGAATCATGTTCAATCATAAATTTATCTATTCTATCCAATCCTAAAGATAATTTTTTAGACCATATAGGACATAATTCATTAAATGTAAGAGATTTTCTTACTATGTGTTTTAGTGATAATTCCAATTCCTTATTTTTTTCCTCCACTATGGGGTTATTTTTATTATTACAGCTATGATCATCAGAAAGAAGATGATTAGATAAACTAATCCTTATCATTATAATATATAATAGAAAACATATACTATAATGATTATTATATTGGTTGCCTAATTTTTTTTTCCTTTTTCTCTTATTATTTGTTCTTCAACATAGATCGCTTGATATAAATAATAATTAATAAATTCTATATTGGCTATGTCTTTTAATCTACTATCAAGAAAAACGAATATTACCTTTAGAAAATTGCAATAATTTTCATCATTTACTCTCCTCTGTTTTTGTCTTGTCTTCTACAATTTTATAATTTGATAATGTTTTGTAAGCAACAAAAACAACTACTGCTATTATAATAAAATCAATTATATTGGCGATAAAATCTCCATATTTAAATTCAGAGATAGCACCAGAGACATTAGTAATCTTTGAGGATAATTGTTCAAGTGTTCCTGAAGGCAGAAATAAACTAATTAAATGATTAATAATATCTTCAACAAGTGCAGTAACTAATTTGGAAGCTGCTTATCCTCTCACAAATGCTATTGCTAAACTAATAATACCAAATGTCTTAAAGAAATCAAAGAATATATGATAAAAGTTCTGGTAGGCATTGGTTCTTTTGATGATGGTGACGATGATGACGTACCTTTCTATCAAATTTAATTTGTTGCAAACAAATTTGAATGATGAATAACTATGTTAAAACTATTAATTTTTTTGTTAATGGTATGAAATATCATGATCTACATTATTGAATAAAGATATATATTTACTAAAATAGAAGAACTTGTGCCAAAATCTGTTTTAAATTGAATTATATAAAAAAGAATCAATCAAGTATTATTAAAAATATGGACAATTTCTCTTAAAATATTATTCTAAAATGAAATTTATAGAAAATTTATACCTAGAGAAGTAAAAACAAATCAAGAAATAAAAAATTTTGATTATTTGTATGTAAAAAGAGAAGGCAAATAATTTGCAGACAGATGGTTATGGTCTAGTGAAAATAAATTATTTATATAAAATTAATCCTATAAAATAGTGTCTTCTGCAGCATAAATGGTGAACCGGGTTTCGGTCCCGTTCCCCGAGACACTATTATGGTAGAGAGGAAAGGCCAAATACGGGACTGGCCGAAAAAAGCCTCTTACCTGCAGAAGACAAATAATTAGTCTTATTCCTCTTCCAGTATAACAATGGATTAGAATTAATTACTAAAAGATTGAGTTAATAAGACTTTATAATTTACAAAATTTAGAACAATTTAATCTCAAAATTAGTTATGTTTAAACCAAAAGCTGAATAATAGATATATGAAATTAATATTATGAATAATTCAATTTGATGAATAAAAAATAAAACACATCATCCATATAATATAGCCTTGGAAAGACAACTACCTTTTTCATATTTTATGTTCATCATCAAATAATAGCTTTATACTAATTTGATTAAAACATATACAATCAATTTTAAAATGAAAAAATAAATTCAGCAGTAAAAAGTACTTGTAGTCGTATCTATTTTGATAAGTATTTAAAAATTTATAGTAATATTTTACATTAAAAGCATTAGAATGAAAAACCCTCTAGTTTTAATAACAATAAATATAATAATCATCACGACGCTACCTATTTTCTTTGAGTTAGTATTTGCTGTAGAAAATTATGTTAATTTTATTATAAAAAAACCAGAATGGTGTAATTCTACAAATCTAGTCTATTACTATACCATCCTAGAAATCCAAAAAGAATACAAATATCCTTGTGCTTCATTTATTGATAAAAATATATAATTTTTCGACTTTTCTCATTTGAATTTATATTGGATGAAGAGTAATGTTTTTTATTATAAAAAAATGATATATTTACATTAATTTATTTATAGCAAAGTTGAAATTTTTGTTTACCTATAATAATGTTATGATATCAATAATTCATGATTATGAAACCATAATTTTTTACACATTATCATCCTTAATGTTAATTGGCATATTTGCATTAGTATTAATATTAATATATGCTCCCTACAATGATTATCACATTAATATTAAAAATATCATGAATTTACCGGAGATATGGAACTTAAATATTCAATATGGTTTAAACTTCCATTATTCATAGAAATAATACTGTAAAATTTAATGGCTTCCATTGGTTAGGGTTCAATACTGTTATTGTTAGTAATGATAATATTCTTTCTTTATTCTTTTGTAACATACTGTTTCTTCAAAAAAACACATACAGTGCTTGTAGTATATAAGAGGACCAACGAATGTAAGACGTACAATATAGAAAATGATAAAGTCTCTAACGAGAAGTGATTTTAGAAAAATAAACTATTATCAGCTCTAGTATTAAAGATTTAAGGTAGATAAATGCTTTAGGAATATTAGAGGGTTCAGAAAGATTAAATTTATGTTTTTTACCCAAATTCAATAGAATTTATTTTGTAATAATAATTATGATCTAGCTGTAAAATTTATGAAAGAAAAAAGTTCAAAATTTCAAAAATTTTTAGATGAACTGCAGAATAGAAAAGAGACAGGTATATCGGTTAAAAATACTTAAAATAACAAGAAATGAGTTCTAAATATACTATAGTCCAAAGATATTTAGTCCATTGATGATGATAGAGTATACAATAAAGAGTGATAAAATAATGATGATATTAACTGATTTCTTGTTTTTATTGATTACAGGTTTGGTTTCCTTATATCCAGTTAGCAGGATAGTAAAATATCGAGATAGAAAAAAGGACGAGATTAGAGAAGAATAATAAGAAATGGCACTACTTCAATGTGATTCATGTCAACAACTATTTACCAGTAGCGAAGTATCGATACATAAAATATTCAAATATCATGTACATGTCAAATGTCCAAAATGTGGATATCCAAAATTTATCCAATTTAATGATAAAGGAAAGAGTTTGAATGAGTTCTAATAATTCTAAAAAGTTAT